>NZ_JBBNIH010000169.1:0-10085 GCF_040094125.1 Faecalibacterium longum | reverse complement strand
CCGCTTTGCCCGGAACCGATTCGATGCCGTGAACTACAAGTACCAGCTGGAAAAGAACGGTGTCCATCTGGTGTCTGTCATGGAACCCATCTCGCAGGGGCCTGAAGGCATTATGGTGGAGAGTATGCTGATTGGCATGGCGGAATACTATTCCGCCGAGCTTGCCCTGAAAGTGGCGCGCGGTGAGCGCGAAAACGCCCTCCAGTGCAAGTACAACGGCGGTGTGGTGCCGCTGGGCTTCACCATTGGCAAGGAGGACAGGCTGTACCATATCGACCCGGAGACGGCTCCCATCGTGCAGGAAATCTTCACCCGGTATGCCGACGGCGAACCGGCTGAGAAGATTGCCGCCTCCCTGAACGAGCGCGGCCTGCGTACCCGCACCGGGAAGCCGTTCGTGAAGAACAGCTTCTTCCAGATCTTCCGCAACCGCCGCTACATCGGCGAATACCGCTACAAGGACATTGTGACGCCGGGCGGCATTCCGGCCATTGTTGACCAGGACCTGTTTGACCGGGTGCAGCAGCGTTTTGAGCAGAACAGGATTGCCCATGGTCGGCCTGCAAAAGAGGATGTGAGCTATTTGTTGACCACCAAGCTGTTCTGTGGCAAGTGCGGCACCCTGATGGGCGGCGAAAGCGGCACCAGCCACATGGGGAACACCTACTATTATTACAAGTGCGGCAACGCCAAACGCCACGGCAAGGCGCACTGCGACCTGAAAGCCATCCGCAAGGAGCCGCTGGAACGGTTCGTGGTGGATACCGCCATTAAGGTGATTTTCAGCGATGAAATCATCGAACGGCTGATAGATTTGGTCATGGAAGCCCAGCAGCAGGAGAACACCCGGCTGCCTGTTCTGAAAGAGCAGCTCCGGGATACGGAGAAACGGCTCGCAAACCTTCTGGAAGCCATTGAACAGGGCATCCTGACCCCGACTACCAAGCAGCGGTTGGACGAGCTGGAAGCCCGGAAAGAAGCCCTGAACACCAGTATTCTGGAAGAAGAGCTGAAAAAGCCCGTCCTGACCCGTGAGTGGATTCGGTTCTGGCTTGAAAAATTCCGCAAGGGTGACGTGGGCAGCACGGAGCACCAGCGGCAGATCATTGATACCTTTGTCAACTCGGTCTACGTTTTTGACGACCGGGTCGTGCTCAATTTCAACTTCACGGACGATTCCAAAACCATCTCCCGTGAAGAGGTGTTGGGTTCGAGTGCTGTGGACAATGCTCCGCCAAATCGAATGGATAGATGAATTTTATTCGTCTGTCCATTCTTTTTTGTCGAAACATCGTCCATTCCCCCCTGTCTTTGGGGCGTATGGCATCATGCTGACGCATTGCCATAGCCCAGCCCCTCCATCATCGCCTGTGCAGACGAGAGCTTTCAGAATATCCTGTGCACACTGTGCATACCTGCTTGCTTCGGCAGGGTCAGCCTTTTTCTCAGTCTCTTTGTTTCATGGCAGTCATGGGCCTTGGCATCAAGCAGGGCAAAACCATCACCGTTACGGTTGAGGGTGATGATGAAACTGCCCGGAACGATAGGAGAAGGTCGTTCCGGGCAGTTTTTTGTGTTATGCAATAAAAAAGGGCAGCAACACGCCCGTTGACTCATCTGATTCAAGGCATTATAATCGAAGTATGGCAAAGTTTGTCGAAGAGCAGGAGCGAAAAAAGTATGGATCATAGTCACCACGATCGCACCTACAAAAAGAGCCGCTTTCAGCAGGAGCTGGAGCAGAGCGTCTCCCGTAAGCTGATCTCAAGCCTGCTGCTGGGATGTCTTTTGTTCTGCATTGCAATCGCTGCTGTGAATGCTCTCAACCAGAACGCCCGGCGGGAAGACCATCTGGAGAGTGTCGCCTCCACCTTCCATGAGGTGTACAATAACACGTCAGCCTTTCTGCTGGACTCTGGACACACCGAGCTGTTCCTCTCCGAGCTGCGGAATGATCAGGACAACCTGCGTTATCTTATCAGCCATTACAACGTCTCAGCTCTTGTGGAGATACAGCTCATCCTTACCGACTCCAAGGGAAAGGTTCGGTTCACGACCTTTTCGGAGGGAGAGATGAATCTCCACCGGCAGGAATTTAACGGCATCGCCGTGGACAACGCCTGCCATCTTATGCGGACCGTCTACACCACGGTCTACCACTTCCGAGCCAACAGCTCAGAATACGTTATGATCCATCCGCTCTACCGGGATGGCGAATATCAGGGTGCTGCGGCAGTCTATCTGAATGAGAACGACTGGACAAAACTGTTCAGCCAGTACCAGTACGATGCTATCCTCACCAAATCCAACGGTGATGTCATCACCTGTTCAAACTCTTCCTTCCTCTCCCAGAAAAACGCTAACAAGTATCTGCCCGCCGATGCGGCGCAGTATGTGCGAGTGAACGGGAACCGCTATCTGCGCAGCAGCCGCTCGCTGGAAAACGGCACGGTGTTGGCTTACTCCTTCATCTACTCGCCCACGAATTACAGTTATCTCTTCGTGGGTCTGCTCCTGATCGTACTGCTGGGACTGAGTTGGGCGGCAATGTTCGCCCGTATCATGCACGCTATGACTGAGCAGATGGTAAAGTCGGTGGACACCCTCGTGCGGGAGATCCGCATCATCCGCAAGGAGGACCCTGATCACATCATCGAGATCGACACCGGCGATGAGATCGAGGAGATCGCCCGTCAGGTCAACAAGATGGTTCGCAGCATTCAAGAGCTGAGCCAGCGCAACATCGCTCTTGCCGAAGTGAACAACCGGATGGAGATGCAGAATCTTCAGGCGCAGATCAATCCCCACTTTATTTATAATACGCTGGACAATATCCGCTATCTTATCCCGACAGACCCCCAGCGAGCCCAGCAGCTGATTGGACGGTTTATCGGCATCCTGCGCTACAGCATCAACAACACAAAGCACAATGTCCCTGTTAAAGATGATCTGAAATATCTGCAGGATTACCTTGTGATCCAGTCCACCCGCTTCGGTGCGAATTTCTCCTACGAGATTGACATCGACGACGCCTGCATGGAGTTCATCATCCCGAAGCTGCTTTTACAGCCCTTGCTGGAAAACAGCATCAAATATGGATTCCAGAAGAAGCCATGCATCCATATAAGAGTACGGGGCTGGCTGGGGGAGGATGCGCTCTATTTCACGGTAGAGGATAACGGCGGAGGCGTGGACGAGACAATGCTGGAACAGCTGCGAGACATCCTGCGCTCGGATGAAGTGAACATCGAGCACAATGGTCTGCAGAACATCAACCGTCGCATCTGGCTGGGCTACGGCGGGGACAGCGGACTGACCATCGACAGCACCGAGGGCGAAGGCTTCACTGTGAAACTCAAGCTCCGGCTGGGAGGAATGTAAACCATGTATCGCGTTCTACTGGTAGAAGATGAAGAGATCATCCGCAAGGGCATTCGTTACTCGGTACCGTGGGAGGAGTGCGGCTGCTCGGTGGTGGGCGAGGCAGAGAATGGGGCAGTAGGTGAAGAAAAGATCGCTGAACTGCAGCCTGACATTGTCATTACCGACATTACCATGCCGGTAAAAAGCGGTCTTGAGATGATCGCCGACACCCGGGAGAAATTCAACTATATTGCCATCATCCTGACAGGCTACTCGGAGTTCGAGTACGCCCAGCAGGCTATCCGGAACGGCGTATCGGATTATGTGCTCAAGCCTCTCGACATGGACGAGATGCGTACTGCGCTGGAGAAGGCTGTCCGCCTTGCGGGGGATAACCAGTACCTCCAACAGCGGGAGGACGAGGCAGAGGCCGTCCGCAGCCGGACAGCTCTGCCGCCATTAAGCGAAGATAAGGTCACTGACCCGCTGGTGCTACGCATCGTAGCCTATCTGAAAGAGAATTACCAGAGCAAGATAACACTTGCTGACCTTCAGGAACAGTTCCACTACTCGGAACGGTACATCAACCAGAAGTTTCAAAAAGAGCTTGGCACAACGGTTATTGACTACCTCAACCGCTGCCGTATTCAGAACGCTCTGGAACTCATCCGGCAAGGAAAACTGCCCATCTCCCAAATCGGCTGGGAGTGCGGCATTGGTGAGTACAAATATTTTAACCACGTTTTCAAAAAATACATAGGCTGCTCGGTGCGGGAGTACCAGAACACCTTGAAATAAGTGTCTATGAAAAAATACCGAACAGCCGCTGTTCGGTATTTTTTCCATTTGTTCTGCAATTTGAGTATTATTTTTGTGCTATAAGCATTAAAATGGGACTATCGAAAAGTTTCAAGTAAAAAATGGAGGTTTTTACTATGAAAAAGATTTCTCGTCGTTCGTTCCTGATGGCTACCGGTGTTATCGCAGCTTCTGCTGCTCTGAGCGCTTGCGGCGGCTCCTCCGCCAGCACCTCTTCTGCCGGTTCTACCGCTGCTTCCACTGCCGCTTCTGGTACTGCTGCACAGGGCGGCGGCGACCTCGTGATCTACTCGCCCAACTCTGAGGGTCTGCTGAACGCCACCATTCCTCTGTTTGAGGAGAAATACGGCGTCAACGTCGAGCTGATTCAGGCCGGCACCGGCGAACTGGTCAAGCGTATCCAGTCCGAGAAGAACGATCCCTACGCAGATGTCCTGTTCGGCGGCTCCTGGTCGCTGATGTACACCAACGAGGACCTGTGGGAGCCGTATGTTTCCGCCAATGATGCAAACGTCATCGATGCTTACAAGAACAAGTGCGGCTTCATCACCGGCAATGTGCTGGACGGCAGCGTCCTCATCGTCAACACCGACCTCATCGGTGACATCAAGATCGAGGGCTACGAAGATCTGCTGAACCCGGCCCTGAAGGGTAAAATCGCCACTGCCGACCCCGCCAACTCCTCTTCCGCTTTCGCTCACCTGACCAATATGCTGCTTGCAATGGGCGGCTACGAGGACGATAAGGCATGGCAGTACGTCCACGACCTGTTTGAGAATGTGGACGGCAAGATCTGCGAAAGCTCCAGCGGCGTTTACAAGGGAGTTGCCGATGGCGAGTATGTGGTGGGTCTGTCCTATGAGGATCCCTGTGCTCAGCTGGTTCTGGACGGCGCACCTGTCAAGATCGTTTACATGAAGGAAGGTACTGTCTTCCTTCCTGCTTCCGCCACCATCATCAAGGGCGCAAAGAACATGGACAATGCCAAGCTGTTCATTGACTTCATCCTGAGTGAGGAAGTCCAGAACATCTGGGGCAGCACCCTGACCAACCGTCCTGTTATGAAGGATGCTGCCACCAACGATGCCATGACCCCGATGGCAGACATCAATGTCATCGAAGAGGACATTCCCTACGTCAGCGCCCACAAGTCGGAGCTGGTGGACAAGTACACTGAGATCTTCACTGATCTGCAGAGCAAGTAATTCAAAGGGCAGCAGGAGGCTAGTATGAGCAGAATATCAGTCAAAGACGCAGTAAAGCGCTACGGGAATAATACGGTCATCCCGGACCTGAATCTGGAGATCGGAGATGGTGAGCTGTTCACCCTGCTGGGTCCCTCCGGCTGCGGCAAGACCACTCTTCTCCGTATGATCGCAGGCTTCAACTCCATTGAGGGCGGCGACATCTTCTTCAACGAGAAGCGCATCAACGATATGGACCCCAGCAAGCGCAACATCGGCATGGTGTTCCAGAACTATGCCATCTTCCCGAACCTCTCCGTCCGGGACAATGTGGCATTCGGTCTGAAAAACCGCAAGGTAGACAAGGCCGAGATCAAGAAGCGGACGGATGAGTTTCTGAACCTGATGCAGATCATGCAGTATGCCGACCGGATGCCCAACCAGCTTTCCGGCGGTCAGCAGCAGCGTATCGCACTGGCTCGCGCACTGGTTATCTCGCCGGATGTGCTGCTGATGGACGAGCCGCTTTCCAATCTGGACGCAAAGCTCCGTGTCGAGATGCGCAGCGTCATCCGCCACACCCAGAAAAGCGTTGGCATCACCACCGTGTATGTCACCCACGATCAGGAAGAGGCAATGGCCATCAGCGACCGTATCGCCGTTATGAAGGACGGTGTCATCCAGCACGTTGGCACTCCCCGCGACATCTACCAGCGCCCGAAGAATGTCTTCGTTGCCACCTTTATCGGTCGCACCAACATCGTGAATGCCCACGTCAAGGACGGCATCATCACCTTTGCCGACGGCTACCATGAGCACATCGACGCTCTGGACAAGGCTGCCGAGCAGGATGTGCGCTGTTCCATCCGCCCGGAGGAGTTCATTATCTGCAAGGACGGCACCGATGGCATCCACGGAACCGTGCAGGAATGCACCTACCTCGGTCTCAACACCCACTACACCATTGACACCGATCAGGGCGACTCGGTGGAGATCGTAGAGGAGTCCTCCATTGGCGAGGGTCTCAAGAAGGGCGAGAAGGTGCTGCTGAAGGTCAAGAAAGAGAAGATCAACGTCTTTACCAAGGACGGCGGTACCAATCTCATCAGGAGCGACGCTTATGAAAAACAATAATAAGTTCCGTCTTGATGTCTGGGGAGCCATTACGCTGGGGACCATCGCACTCTATGCACTGTTCCTGCTTTACCCGATGGCATACCTGATCCGCCAGTCTGTGCTGGACCCCGACACCGGCAGCTTCACGCTGGCTTATTTCACGAAGTTCTTTTCCAAGAGCTACTATTTCGATACCCTGATCAACAGCTTCAAGGTGTCCATCACAGCGACGGTGCTCTCCATCGCTATTGGCACCCCACTGGCATACCTGTTCACGATCTTTAAGATCAAGGGCAAGTCGGTGCTGAATATCCTCATTGTGGTGGCATCTATGTCGGCTCCCTTCATCGGTGCCTACTCATGGATTCTGCTGCTGGGTCGCAGCGGTATCATCACCGCCTTCTTCAAAAACCTCGGCATCGCCATCCCGGACATCTACGGCTTCGGCGGCATCGTGCTGGTCATGACGCTCCAGCTGTTCCCGCTGGTGTTCCTCTACGCCAAGGGTGCATTGAAGAACATCGACAACTCCCTCATCGAGGCGGCTGAAAACCTCGGATGCTCTGGCATTGCCTGCTTCTTCAAAGTGGTCGTGCCCCTAATCATGCCCACCCTGCTGGCTGCGGCTCTGCTGGTGTTCATGCGATCCTTTGCAGACTTCGGCACCCCGATGCTGATCGGTGAGGGCTACCGTACCTTCCCTGTTGTCCTTTACACTGAGTTCATCAACGAGGTGGGCGGCAGCGACGGCTTTGCAGCCGCTATCGCCGTCATCGCTATCGTCATCACCACGCTGGTGTTCCTCGTCCAGAAGTACGTTTCCAACAAGAACGCCTTCGCTCTGAACAGTATGCACCCCGTGGAGGAGCGGGAGGCCCGCAAGGGCATCAACGCTCTGGTGCATCTGGTCGTCTACCTTGTAGTGGGCATCGCCATCATGCCGCAGGCCTACGTCATCTACACCTCGTTCAAGAACACGCAGGGTAAGATTTTTGTGGACGGCTACTCGCTGCAGAGCTACCAGACCGCCATCGGCAAGCTGGGTCGCAGCATTCAGAATACCATCATCATCCCCCTGTTGGCACTGGTCGTCATCGTGCTGCTGGCTGTTCTCATCGCTTATCTGGTGGTGCGCCGCCGCAATGCCCTGACCAACGTGGTGGACATCCTCTCGATGATCCCCTACATCGTGCCCGGCACGGTCCTTGGCATCGCACTGCTCATCGGCTTCAATAAGCCCCCGCTCCTCATCAGCGGCACCATGCTCATCATGGTGGTGGCACTCATCATCCGGCGTCTGCCCTATACCATCCGCTCGTCGGTGGCTATCCTGCAGCAGATCCCCATGAGCATTGAGGAAGCTGCCATCTCGCTGGGCGCTTCCAAGATGAAGGCATTCTTCCGCATCACGGTTCCCATGATGGCCTCCGGCATCATCTCTGGTGCCATCCTGAGCTGGGTCACCATGATCAGTGAACTGTCCACCGCCATCATCCTGTATACCGGCAAGACCAAGACCCTGACGGTAGCAATCTATACCGAGGTCATCCGCGGCAACTACGGCACTGCAGCCGCATTGTCCACCATTATGACCATCCTCACCGTCATTTCTCTGCTGGCTTTCAGCAAGCTCAATGGCGGCAAGGATATCAGTCTTTAAGTAATCCCTCGTTCTCCTTCAATCACTGAGTTTCCAAACTGGGCTGTTTCTCAGCAACGCAAATAGCCCCCAACGGAAAAATGAGACAGGCTTCCCGAAAGGTGGGTCGCCTGTCTCATTTTTGTTGTAAGTTGGACGCTTGGGGACTTTAGACCTTTGCAGTCCCGAAAAACCGTGCCGATCCTGTACGGTTTAGAACATTTTGATGACCCACAGGATCAGGATAACAGGAACATCAAACTGCTTTGCAATCTACAATGTCAGGTCCACAACCGGACAGCCGTCTGCATCAATCAAAATGGTCATGTGTGTTCCTCCATCGCCCAGCGAAATGCTTTCGCCGTGCGCAGGTCGGCGTCTTTGAAATGCCCGCCGCTGTTCCATTCAAGGGTGCAGTTTGCGCCACGCGCTGTAAGCCGGCTGTGCAGGGCGCGGATGCCATCGCCCACCGCAGCCATGACGGTGTTTTTCGTGCGCTCTTCCTTGTCACCAAGGCTCAGATAAACGTGCTGTGCCTGCATCGGGTGCTGCTGTTCAAACTCCATCCAACCCGGGAACCACACCGAGGGGGAGGCGGCGGCGATGCCATAAAACAGATCAGTCTGGGTGGATGACCACAAAGCAAACAGCCCGGCCAGCGAGTAGCCACCCAGAATGATTTTGACGTTTTTCGGGAGAGGATACCGCTGCTCCAGTGTGGGAATGACCTGTTCCGTCAGAAAGCGCAGGGTGTCCGCAGCATTGCCGCCAAACCCTTGCTTTCCCCACACAGCAGGAGACTTCCATGGAGAAAGTGCATCATTCCAGCTTTCCACTGGAATGGCTGCAAACAGATACTTTCGGTCGCTTTGTGCAATAGCAGCCACTTCGTCATCCATGCTTTGCAACTCGTGTTCGCCGGTCATTTGGAGCAGTAGGTATTCTGCATGAGCTTCGCCGTAAATGCGGCAAGGTCTGTTCCCGATCAGCATTGTCTGTGCGCTCATTGCGGCAGCCTCCCAAAAAGATTTTGATAAATCCAGTATAGCAACCGAAAAATCATTTTGCAATTCAAAAAGCGTTCATAGCCGTAGCAAGCAGTGTCTTCGTATATACAAAGACCATTTTGCGTTGCAAAATGCTTGTTGGGAAATCCCAAACCCTTTCAGATCTGCATCGTACCGATGCAGGCTACGCGTTTTTGCAAAACGCTTTTTGGATGCGCCATAGGAGTGCGCAGCAATCACGGAAGCACGATGATTACAGGGTTTGAGGTTCTCCCAGCGCAAGCAGCCCTAGGCGCGGTATCGATATGTACCAAGCCAAAGCGGACCCAGTACCCACAACCAAGGCAATGAAAGCACTCTCGTCACTTTTAATACCGTAAGCACCAGCGTTAAAGCAAACAAGAGGGTCATTGTAATTATTTCGGAACGGTCAGGTTTCTTCTCCATACGCAGATCACCTCGAAAATCCGGTCACATCTGAGAAATAGTATAAAAGTCAGTATGCTTCATCCGGTTCGGTAGGTGCTGCGGTAATATCACGGTAGAAAGTGGCCCATGCAGCTTCCTCATAGGGGCGTACAAAAAAGAAGCCAATGCTCAATGGAATTGTCAGCAGAAGAAAAAGAGAAATCGCCATAGCCTCTGAACCGGTGAAATATTTGAGAACCAGAAAACCCCCGGCATACAGTGGCAACGAACAGAGCAGTTCCCAGCCAATGAAGCTGAAATCCAGACAGAACAGCCGCCATTTGTTGCCGTCCATAATCCGCCGGGATTCTGTGATCGCTTCATTTGCAGTCAACGAAGGATGCTCGGACATGATGTAAGGTGTCATCGCATAGCTATATGTTTTCACGATTCCCGGAATCACCAACAGCAACGACCAGAGGGCGATGTACAGACCCTGCAGGAATTTCATGCAGAAGCCATCCCACAGACGGTCTTTCTGAGAGAACA
>NZ_JBBNIH010000168.1:0-12708 GCF_040094125.1 Faecalibacterium longum | reverse complement strand
TTTATAGAAAATCTTCGGAATTTAAGGCTTCCGAAAAATTGTCCCTCTACTTACGAGCCATCGAAAACGGCCAAAAAGTAGCCCGAAAAAGAAATTTGTTGAAAAGTTTTTGGAAAATATAGTTGAAGTGGCTGCTTGATTAAAATAACATTGATCCATGGGCGACCGATGGAGGACGGAACTTTGCAACATTGGCAGTGCCTGAAGTTGAAAGTGGTCTTGAAAAAGATGCCCTACACTTGGTAGGCGTCGAGAACGCCTGTTTCATAGCATCGAAGGGGAAATTGTAATTGAATTGTAATTCTTGAAGCTGAATCTCCACTTTTGAAAAAGTCCTCTCACTTGGTAGCCGACGAAAAAGGACAAAAGACAACCATGTTTTTGAGAATTAACAAAAAGGTCACAAACGACCGGCCTTCAAAGAGGAGGTTCTATTATTAACAGAAAAAATGGCCAGAAATGGGGGGTGCTGACGCTGATTTTTTTGCCTTCATTGAAAATTGAAAAACCTCCCTCACTTGGTAGGCATCGAGAAAGGCTCGTTGACAACCTTTATTTTGAAAATTAACAGAAAGTTAACAAAGCAAGATGCGCTGAACAAGAAACAACCGCCGCTCACTCCGGGAAAGAGTGAGTGGCGGTTGCAATATCAAATTTTTGATTCAGAAAATCAGATGCTCGCTAAAATATCTGTCAGTGTGGCGACAAATGCTTCATCCTGCTCCTTCGTCCGCTTTGGGCTCCCCTTGGGGTGCTTTCCGGCACGGAGGAGCTTTTTGTTTTCATAACGCCGTAGCATGAGAGCGTCTATATTATCAGCGGTGTATTCCAGACCATTCTGGTTCAGCACTCGTGCGCACTTGGCAAGACACATGCTGGCCAGCCCGTAGTCCTGCGTCACAACCACATCTCCCGGTTTTACCCGGTTGACGAGAGCAAAATCCACGCTGTCCGCTCCTTTGTCGAACACCAGCGTCTGCGCACCTTCTCGCTCAATCTGGTGAGCTGTGTCGCACAGGATGATGACCGAGATGCCGAACCGCTTTGCAATCTGCAACGTCAGATCGACGACCGGACAACCGTCTGCATCAATCAAAATGGTCATGTGTGTTCCTCCATCGTCCACCGAAAGGCTTTCGCGGTACGCAAATCAGCGTCCTTAAAGTGCCCGCCGCTGTTCCATTCAAGGGTGCAGTCTGCGCCACGCTCTATAAGTCGGCTGTGCAGGGTGCGGATGTGATCCCCCACCGCAGCCATGACAGCATTTTTCGTATGCTCTTCCTTGTCGCCAAGGCTCAGATAAATGTGCTGTGCCTGCATCGGATGCCGCTGTTCAAACTCCATCCAGCCCGGAAACCAAACAGAGGGCGAGGCGGCAGCGATACCGTAGAACAGATCAGTCTGGGTGGATGCCCACAGAGCAAACAACCCGGCCAGCGAGTAGCCGCCCAGAATGATTTTGACGTTTTCCGGGAGATTAAGCTGTTGTTTCAGTGACGGAATGACCTGCTCTGTCAGGAAGCGCAATGTCTTCCCGGCCTTGCCGCCAAACCCTTGCTTTCCCCAAACAGCAGGGGCTTCCCACGGGGAAAGTGCATCGTTCCAGCTTTCCACCGGAATAGCCGCAAACAAAAAGTGGTGCGCACTCTGTGCAATAGCGGTAACCGCACTTTCCATGCTTTGCAGCTCATGTTCACCGGTCATTTGGAGCAGTAGATATTCTGCATGGGCTTCGCCGTAAATGCGGCAAGGTCTGTTCCCGATTTGCATTGTCTGTGCAGTCACTGTGGCGTCCTCCCGAAAAAATTTTGATAAGCCCAGTATAGCAACTGAAAAATCATTTTGCAATTCAAAAGGCGTTCATAGCCGTAGCAAGCAGTGTCTTCGTATATACAAAGACCATTTTTGCGTTGCAAAATGCTTGTTGGGAAATCCCAAACCCTTGAACTACATCCGATGGATGCAGGCTACGCGTTTTTTGCAAAACGCTTTTTTAGGACTCCGCAGGAGTGTGCAACCATCACGAAATCGTGATGATCGAAAGAATTTAGCTGTTGTGTGCACAAAGGCACCGCTTGCTGAGATAATGAAAAAAGCTCCTAAAAATTTTTACGCAATAGGAAAATTCATTATAGCAATGCTATTGCAACACTATAGCGCAGATGCTATACTCAAATAAAGAATTTGCAACTGCGAGGTGAACTACATGGGATTGCCTACAGACATTAGAAACTTGCGGAAAGCGGTACTGTTAAGTCAGGAGTCATTTGCAAAAGAATTGGGAGTGTCCTTCTCAACCGTAAATCGTTGGGAAATGGGAAAGAGCCGACCGAGTTATGCGGCATTAAAGAAGCTTAAGAATTTTTCTGAAAAGCATGGTTTGACGTTTACAATCGAGCTCGAAAACTAAAAGTTGGTTGAGTGGAGGGAAAGCTCATGGCAAAAATCATGGAAATTATCTCCAAAGAGACAGGCGGAAAAAGTTATAACACGGAAAAGTATTCCTATGACACAATTGGTATGCCATCATTTGACTACGATGACGATGGCGAAAAATTTATAAAATGGCAAGTGTCCGGGGAGACGGAAAAGCATAAAACGTATGTTGATTTAACGAATGAAGCGAAAAGACAGATTGGAAAGCGGCCAGTCATCAGCTACTTTTTGGACGGATCGAGGCACACTTATAAGGTGGATGATATTTCATACAATAAAAAGGTTTATCCAGTTATCGCAGGACAAGTTGGTATTGGATGTTGCAAACGTACCGATGGAAGAATGCGACCCGAAAAATTTTACAGACGATTGGTTTTGTCACTTCCAACGGTTAGTAACGCAGATGGCTGGAAGGATGATGTATTTTTTGCAGCTCAAACGAAAAAGCTCAATAAAAGTGAAGAATTGAAGAAGCTAGGGATTGAATTTGCTACGATCCTTCCATATTCTCCGCCTAAGGATCAGAAAAATGGGAAGATGGAGGATTCGGGTATTGCACGAATTCAAGATTATATGATTGAGTCTGAAAAAGAAATGGTCGCTGAGCTGGTGAAAGCTGGAAAGCTAAATCAGGACAATTATCTTTTAAAAGACGGTTCGCTCGAATATAAACCAATGAAATCAGGACGAGAGGATTTAAGGACGCTTCAAAAGATCAAACACAATTATAAGTGGGTTATTGGCGTATCAAAATCTTTCAATCCAGAAAGCATTTTAGACCACACGGGAAAGGCAAATGCAAACTATATCGCAGACTTACCGCTTTTTCATAGAACACCGGTAGCAAGATATGAAAATGCTTCTTACTTAGGCGATGTGAAATTTGGTGTTTGGTACATCAGAATCAGAGACAAAAAGTATACACGGACTCCTTTCGATGGTGTGATCAAGGTCGAGAAAATCATGATGGATGAAGAAAAAGACACTGGAATTGATAGTGAAGAAATCGATTTGATCAGTGCAACCTTAATTAACGAACAAACGCCTACTTGCTATGGAACGGATAAGAGATGGGCTAATCATCTATATCCAGTCTTTCTGACAGAATCCTATGTCAAAAGTCAGTATATGAGTACGGAAATGTTTCTGCATTTGTTTTGAGGAGGAATAAACAATGCCTAGTCCTGTGATCATTGGTCGCATTTTAGCAACAGAAAAAGCACCAACAACGATTGACAACTTTGCTTTTTGGACGAATCCGAGCTTAATATTAAATCCATTTGATATTGTGAAGGTTGAACATGTAAATGGCTCGTTTTCGTATGGCATGATAGAAGATATTTCGCACATAACAGATGCGGCGAGCTTTTTGACTAACTATATTTCGAGCGATTTTGGCGATGTAGAAGTAGAATCTCCGACTTTGCGAGTTGGAATGAACTATGTTCAGGCAAAGGTAGTATGTAATGACAAAAACATTTATATACCGTTGCAAAGCAACTCGAAAGTGTTTTTAGCAACTGCTGAAGAAATCGAATATGCACTTGGCTTGAAAGATATTCGCAATCCGCTGGTTTGTGGCTATTTGGAAATGTATGAAGGCACAAGCGGCAGTGAAAAAGTAACACTGCCTGTTCGGCTCAATTCAAAGTTTATTATTGGACCGGAAGGTGCACATCTGAATATTTCTGGCATTTCTGGATTGGCAGCAAAAACTTCTTATGCAATGTTCTTGATGAAGGCCATTCAGGATACTTACATTAAGAACAAAAGCGAGGACGAATCGGTTGCATTTGTTATGTTCAATGTTAAAGGCCGTGACTTGTTGACGATTGATCAGCCAAACGATTATGATGATGAGGATGATCCGGCAAAAGAAAAGGCTGAAAATGAAGCTCTGTATAAAAAGCTTGGCCTTTCGCCTGAGCCGTTTCATAATGTCCACTATTATTATCCGTATTCTACCGAGGGAAGCTGGAACACATATCTAACTCCCGAAGAAGTTGATGATGCGATAAAAACCAAAAAAGCTAAAAAGTATAAATACATTTATAGAGAAGATCGGAACAATTTGGATCTGATGTTCTCTAATATTGATGATTCGACTCAGACCATGGATGCTATTATCAATTATATCATGGCTGGGCAGGGTAAATTTTCCGGTGCTGATGATTGGCAAGAATTTCTTGAAATAATTCGCGAAAAATGTGCAGCTGGAGCACAATCTGATAGGGAAAAAGAGATTCCTATAGCAAGTTGGCGGAAATTTTATCGTATTGTCAACAAAGCAATCAATGATAAGGCTGCAATTTTTGCCAGAGATATTAATGCAAGCAAAGGCGAAACACGGCTCGGAGATGCCCTAAAATACATCAAAAAGAACGAAGTACATGTTATTGATATTGCCAAGCTTTCAGAAGATAAACAGGCATACGTTTTTGGTGATGCAGTAAGGACGATTTACAACCTGCAATTGGGCGAATATAATGGCGATGAAAATGTTGCACCCCCATCAAGAATTATTATCTTTATCGATGAGCTGAATAAGTACGCTTCTAAAGATTCTCCTAAAAATTCCCCTATTCTCCACCAAATTTTGGATGTTGCAGAGCGTGGACGTTCTTTGGGTGTCGTGCTGTTTGCAGCAGAACAATTTAGAAGTGCCATTCATGATAGGGTAACTGGAAACTGTTCTACACATGCGTATGGACGCACTAACACCATTGAAGTGACAAAGAGCGATTATAAGAGTGTTCCCCCTGTGTATAAGACGATGATGACTCGTTTAAAGCAGGGAGAATATATTGTTCAGAATCCAATTTTCAGATCAATGCTTCATATAAAATTCCCGAAACCGATTTACAAACAGGTGAAATAACGGAAAGGAAGCAACTATGGCAACCATAGGAAAAAACATCCTTGAAAATTTGACAACTGGTATGTATGCGGATTCAAAAGTGATATACCGCGAGTATGTCCAAAATGCATGCGACCAGATAGATAAAGCAGTTGAACTTGGAATCATTGATAGAGAGCAAGCTGAGGTTTTCATTTCAATAAAAGAAGATGAAAGATTTATCTCTGTTGAAGACAACGCTACTGGCGTTAAGGAAGCGGATTTTGTTGCACAGCTGGGTGATATTGCAAACTCTGACAAAAAAGTAGGTGTTGATAAAGGTTTTCGAGGAATAGGACGCCTCTGCGGCTTGGCATATTGTAAGACGCTGGTGTTTTCTACTTCGTACAGGGGCGAAACTAAAGGTTCGAAAATGATATTCGATGCAAAGAAAATGCGTGAAATGCTAAGTTCTCCAGTGAAGTACACCGTAGATGATATTCTGAATGCTATAGTTTCAACAGAAAAATTCCCGGAAGAACAAGAAAAGCATTATTTCAAGGTTGAAATGATTGATATAAACCATGAAAATACGGATTTGTTGGATAAACAGTTGGTTTCTGATTACTTGAGTTTTGTTGCTCCGGTTCCGTATGTGAGTAGTTTTTATCATAGAGATGCTATTTATGAACATGCTGCGAATCTGCATTTCAAAATTGATGAATATAACATCCGAGTAAACGGAGATCCTCTCTTAAAAAGATATAAAAATCGGTTATATGATGCTACTGGCAAGGTATACGATAACATTGTAGATGTCGGCTTCAAAGACTTTGCTGATGCGGATGGAAATCTTCTTGCATGGATGTGGTATGGAATATCACGTTTTGAAAAGGCCATTCCAAAAGCTGCAAATCCTATGTATGGTTTTAGACTCCGTCAGGGAAACATCCAAATTGGTGATAATACAGCTGTTGCTAAATTTTTTAAAGAAGATCGGGGCAATAGCTATTTTGTAGGTGAAATATTTGCGGCATCAAAGAAACTGGTTCCAAACTCACAAAGAAACTACTTTAATGAATCAGTTGAACGAATTGAGTTTGAAACACAGCTGAAACTGTTCTTTTATGACACACTGCATAAATTATACCATGTAGCAAGCGACACAAAGAGCGACTATAAAAAGCTCGAAGCGTACACAGATACTGTATCTAAGTATCAAGAAAAGAGTCGGAAAGGTTTTATTGACGGTTCTGAAAAAGCTCAAATGGAAGCTGAATTAGAGGCTGCAAAAAAGAGGAAAGAAGAAGCCGAGAGAAGACTTGCTCGATTTAAAGAATCTGGCGCAGGAAGCGAAGCGGAACAGCGCGTTCGTAGAGCTATTGAGCAAAAGTATGAAGATCAGAAAACAACGCAGCGGGCCAAAGATGCAGAAAAAGCTGTTTCTAAAGTAACGGCAGGAGGGTCAAAAACAAAGTATTTTACGGATAATCTATCTAAACTGGATAGAAGCAAACGAAAACTAGTGCAACAGATAATGGCGATTATAAGACGTATTGTGTCGAAAGAAGTTGCCGACCAAATTCAGGAAGCAATAGAAAAGGAATTTAGATAAAAATGAACAGAAAAGTGCTTTTGGTAGAGCCTAATTATAAAAACAAGTATCCTCCAATGGGATTGATGAAACTGGCAACATACTATCGAGAATCGGGGGATGACGTAAGGTTCTTCAAAGGCGACCTTTTAGATTTAGCAGCAGATATCGTTGTTGAGGACTTGTTGAACGCACTTACGACTTTGGACGCTGAAACAAACTGGAAAACCGATAAAAAAATTCTAGTAGAGTGTGTCAGAAAAGGAACGATTTCTTTGCTGGATGAACAAGCATATTTCCAAAACAATTCAGATGCCATAGAGTTGGTAAAGAACGCTAGAAGCTCCTATCGAAAGAAAGAATACTTCAAGAACCCACCGTTTGATAAGGTTGGTATAACTACTCTTTTTACATTCTATTGGAATATTACTATTGATACGATAAACTTCGTAAAACAGCTATGCAAAAAGCCCGAAGATGTGATGGTCGGCGGTATCATGTCAACACTTCTGCCTAACGAAGTGTACGAAGCAACAGGAATTCATCCATTCGAAGGACTGTTGAACCATCCTGGAGATATTGATAAAGGCGATACACGCATTATAGATACACTTCCGTTGGATTATTCGATTCTTGAAGAAATCGACTATAAATATCCGGCGAATAATGCGTATTTTGCTTATATGACACGTGGCTGCATCAATCATTGCGCATTTTGTGCAGTTCCTAAACTAGAGCCACACTATTGTGATTATATTGGACTTAAAGAGCAAATAGAACGGGCAAGAGACCGATTTGGAGAGCAACGTGATTTGCTTTTGCTGGACAATAATGTGCTGGCATCCAAATGCTATGATAGAATTATCGATGAGATTAAAGCGTGCGGATTTCAAAAAGGTGCAACTTATATGCCGCCTGATCAGTACGAAATTGCTATCCAAAATTTAAAGGATGGCTACAATGATCGTGCCTATGTAAGAAAGTGCATAAGGCTATATAAAGAATTGACGGAGAAACTCCCGTTGGAAGAAAAAACGGAGTTATATCTTCGTTTAGAACAAGCAGCATGTTTGCATTATGAAACTGCGACAAAAGAAGAGATTTTAAAACTTGATGAATTTGTTGCGCCATTATTCAAGAAACATTTTAAACATACAAAAAAGGTAAAACGCATTGTTGATTTTAACCAAGGGATTGACGCAAGACTGATAAATGATCAGAATATGGCAAAATTGGCTGAAATCAATATTTCGCCTCTTAGAATTGCTTTTGACCATTGGGAGCAAAAGGACATCTACGAAAAAGCGGTTCGTACCGCAGTAGCACATGGCATTACAAATCTATCGAACTATATGCTATATAATTTCAGAGATAAACCAGAACATCTGTATTATCGCATGAAGTTGAATGTTGATCTGTGTGATGAATTAGGGGCAAACATCTATTCTTTCCCGATGAAATACCATCCTATCAATGATCCGGATTTCTTTATGAACCGAGATTATATAGGCGAACATTGGAACCGAAAATTCATTCGAGCAATTCAGGCTGTACTGAATTCGACCAAGGGTAAAGTCGGCAAAGGGAAGCATTTCTTTGAGGAAGCATTTGGTGCGGATGAGCATCGATTCTGGACAATTCTCTGGATGCCTGAAACCTTTATAATTTATCGTTTTATGTTCAAGGAAAATCTCGCAAAGGAATGGGAAGAAAAGTTTTGGAGTCTGCCTACTGAGGAACTTGAAAAAGTGAAATCTGTTGTGGCAGTAAACAAGTTCAAGGATTTGGATTTCTCAAAATATTCAAAAGAAGCAAGAGACGTCCTTCAATATTATATGGTTACACGCGATGAGGCTGAGCAAATGCTGAAGGAAAAGAATAGCTGAAATTATGCCATTGAATAAAACTCTCCGCAAGTGCGGCGGTGCGTTATCTGGGAGCGCAGAACTAATTGATACGAAGAGTTTTCCGAGTGGAGAGAAGCCTCCGATTGCAAAATAACAGATACTGAACTTAAATAAAAAAGCCCACCGGCTGGATATAAAATCTGGCCTGTGGGCTTTGCTCTATTTTCAAATTGATGTCGTTTAAATCTTGGAGTTCAAATACTCCACCAGTTCCCAAACCGTTGTCAACGGATTGCTCTGCCGCGAAATCGGTTCAATGCCATGATTCTGAATCTGATTGGCACGAGCTTTCGCTCGCTGAATTGCAGTTGCCTGCAAAGGCTTCAAACCGTCAAAGTAATCCTTGTTTTTCTCATAATCAGGAAGTCTGCCCGGCTGTTTCAGCAGGCGAATCAATGACTGACAATCTTCAACCTCTGCCTGTTGATTTACAAAGTGCAGTAGGAACCACAACTCGAAAGACGGGTTAGAATAGGCCAAATGATAGCCTTCCTTTTGAGCGGACTGTTTGGCACGCAGAAGAACTTCGTTGGAGTTATCGTCACGGTCAAACACACACCATATGGAATCGCCATCTTCCGGGTAGTATGGATTATTACCCATCGTTGCCTTGGCTTTCTGCACAAGCCTGTCAGCGGACTTATACTGCGAAGAAATCGGGATAATGTCAATATTGCATCCTCGACTGCGGAAACGCTTAAAATAACGAATCTCCGTTTCGCTGCCTTCGCAGATGAGGTATACGACAGGATTTCGCTTTCTGGTTCGGGCAGGTTTGCGGCTGAGTTCTTTTATTCTGCCCATGCTGCATCCCCTCCAATGAACGGAATCGCTCCATACCGGCCTTGCAGATACCCTTTGGAGATGTTCTCACCTTTCCGGGGAGAAAACTCGGTCAGGGCATAAATGTCGGTCTGCATGGTCTTTTCATCCTTTTCTGCAAACCAGATCTGATCGCGCCGCAGCAACGTCAGGTCGAGAAGTCCGGTATCGTGCGTGGTGAAGATGAGTTGTGCATGATTTGTATTGATAGCGGCATCCTGCACCATCTCGATCAGATGCCTTGTCAGCAGCGGGTGCATACTGGATTCTATCTCGTCTACTACCAAAACAGAGCCGGATTCCAAAGCCGCAAGCCACATACCGATGCGAGAGAAGAAACGCTGTGTCCCAACGGATTCCTGACCCAACGGGAGCCAGAAACCCTCAGAAGCGCCATCTTCGGCATCGAGAATGTGCAGTGCGGAGATGATAGGCTCTTCCTTGGAGCCTGTAATGCGGATGTCCTTGATACCGAGGTCTGCATACAGCATTTCATGCAGGATACGTCTCTTTTCAGAGCCGCCCTGCCGGATGGCAGACAAGGTGGCATCCAGCTGCATTTCGGTTCCCATAAAGCCGGTCAGTTTCTCAAAGAACCACAGATAGGCCTTCTCAGTCTGGGGACAGTTCCATTCGTTGGAGCTGGACAGGTAAAGCCGGTTTTCTGCGGTGCGTCCGGCAAGGGTAAGCTGTTCCTGAACATTCTCGCGGAACTGATAACCATTGCCTTCTCTGGAAAAAACCAGAGCCTCCCGGCCGTTGGGCCAGTGATAGAGGTATTCGGTCAGGACTTTGGACTTGTCAAACGAGAACCCATAGGCATACTTGATGCCGCCATAAAAATAGATGGCTTCAAAGCTGGTCGGCTGTGTGGGCTGGTCAGTGAAAGCAAACGGCTCCTGCGGAAGGGACTCACCTTTCAGCAACTTGGCATACCGCCCGCAGACCATCTCGCGCATGAGCAGGAGGGCATGGAGAACATTGCTCTTTCCAGCTGCATTTGCGCCGTACAGTGCCAGCACAGGTACAAGCTGTTTCTTCTCGTCCGGCGAAATCAGGCAATCAGACAGACTTTTATCCGTAGATGCTTTCAAGCTGATAATAGCTGTGTCCTTGATGGAGCGGTGGTTGGTGACTGAAAATTGAAGCAGCATCGCGATTCCTCCCAGATGATTTTCTGAATCTAGTGTACTCTATTCTGGGCAGAAAGTCAAATTTTGATTTTGAAATTTGCAAATATTCCGCAAAAATCAAGAATAAAATCTAAAATATCGGCTTTTGATACCGTTCAGATGCTATCAGGAATCATTCTGCATACACGACTTCCCTCACCACCACCTCCTCCGCCTGCGCTTTCAGCCCGTTCATGTGCGCCACCCAGAGAAGCTGTGCACGCTCTTTATCCGGCGTAGGGAACTTGTCTGCCAAGGCCGCAATCGTGCGCTCCACCTGTTCTGAGGCGACTCTCTGGACATCCTGCAAATGCGGCCAGAGCGTACCGTTCAGCAGCATCTTGTTGTACAGCACAGGACGCTGAGTTTTGAGATACGCCAGCCGCATCCGGCCATATTTGCCCAGCGGTTCGGAATCATCGGTCTGCGGCAGGGTGAGCAGGGGCAGCTGATACTCCCCAACCTGTGCGTAATGGATCTCGGTGCGGACGGCGTTCGTGCTCTTCATGGAAATTCTCCTTTGCGTTTTCAACGTGTGTTATGGCCTTTGTGGAAAACAGCGCTTACTTCTTCCGATTCTGTGCGGTCAGCCAGTTGCCCTGCGCCTGATAGTAGTGCTCCATCGTGGTGGGGGCGTTCAGGATGGTGGTGCGCAGATAGGCCATGATGTTCTTGATGGGCTGGGTCGTGTTGGACATCACATCGAAGATGTACTCAATGTGCTGGCTGGTCAGCTTGTCCAGCCGCAGTCGGATGGCTTTGGTGGTCTGCGGCTGCTTGCCGACGTACTGGGTCTGCCGTGGACAGCAGTACATCTCCACAATGTTGTCCAGCAGTTCCTCCAGCTTGTCGGGGTCGTACCGCTGGGCAAGGGTGTCGATCTCCAAACGTTCCCGAAACTCCTCCCGTACTTGTGCTTCCATCTGGTCAAAATCTGCGGATTCGTCCGTCTGCCCTGATAGATTAGTACTTTGTCTTTTAGTATTTTGTTTATTAGTATTTTGTTGTGTTGGATTCTCCAACGTTGGAAAACCCGACATTGGATTTTCCGATGATGGTGAATTTGGCACTGGAGCAGGGCGTTTTTCGATCCGTTCTTTCTGCGGCAGTTCAAAGACTTCATAGTTGTAGTCAATAATGCGGCCACGGGCATCACGGACTTTGCTCCGACACAGATACCCGCCATCTTCCAGTTCGTGAACCGCACTTCTCACACTGTCGATGCCATCCCTGCACCCGGTTGTCAGCCCTTTCAGGCTGTAATCCCAATCGTCCGGCAGGGAGAGCATATAGGACAGCAGTCCCTTGGCTTTCAGGGACAGCCTCTTATCCTGCAGGTGGTGGTTGCTCATGACGGTGTAGTTGACATTTTTATTGACGCGGAATGTTGACATGGCGGCTTCCCTTTCAGCCCAATGCGGGCAAGAGAAAACGCAGCATTTCCCGGCTTTCGGGAAACGCTGCGTTCAGACAGGGAAGCCTGCTGTGAGCTGGCACAGCAACGGCAGCACTGCATATTTCTAACGGACATCTAACACAACTACACCTGAAATGCAGCCGCTGACGGCCTGTGTGAAAAAGGCTTTTTCTAACGTCATTTCGCAAAAAGCGGCTGATTTTTGCCTGCAAATTGCGGTGTGACGTGCCTTTTTGGAGGTTGCAAGAATGCCCTCAGCTGCCAATGACAGCCGCAAGGGACCAGCTTCATCCAACAATTTTAAAGACTCGAAATGCGATAGGCCGGGAGACCGGTGCCAGGGTTCGACTCCCTGATGCTCCACCATACAGTTCGTACTCGAACCCAATTCTCTATGAGAAAGGGTTTGGGTACGTTTTTTGTTTACAAGAGGTTCTGAGAAGGCACTACTCGGAACGGTAAACGAGCAAAGGCAGGGTATCACTATGATAGTGGTATCCTGCCTTTTGCTTTGCGGAATCAAG
>NZ_JBBNIH010000167.1:0-60651 GCF_040094125.1 Faecalibacterium longum | reverse complement strand
CCCTAGTTCGTGCCTCCCGCGCCTCGAAAGTAGCGGGCACTTTTCTGGTTCTCTTTTGGTGCGCAAAAGAGAACTTAGCCCCAATGCAAAAGCGCTCTGACTCCGCGCCACAGGCGCGAGAAAACGCTCTCCCATCATCACAGAAGAGCCTCCTCAGTAACAATATGTATCCTCCCCGGTTTCGCCATCAGCTCCTCCTCTGGCAGCGGCGGAGCCTTCTCCGCCCAGAGCCACCACCCGGCCCAGAGGACGGGGACCGCCGCCGCAAGGGCCAGCCCCGGCCAGAGCACAGCCGGATAGCCCAGCGCCGCACTGCCGGGCCAGAACACCGCCGCTGCGCAGAGCGCCAGCGCCGTCCAGCCCTCCCAGAAGATCGTCGTCCATTGTGTTTCCTGTCGCATGGCTTTTCGCCTCCTTCTGGCCCCAATATAACGCTCTCCGGGCGAAAAACGAGGCGAAACGGCCCGCCTTACACACAAAAACATCCCGGTTTGAGCCGGGATGTTTTTCTAATTCTGGTCATGACTCTTCCCCACCCACGAGCAGACGACTCCGCACACAAGGCTGGTGGTAATACCTGCCGCAGCGGCAGTCAGCCCGCCGGTGAGGATGCCGATGGCCCCTTCCTCTTCGATGGCCGTCCGCACGCCTTTCGCCAGCAGATGGCCGAAGCCCAGCAGCGGCACGGTGGCCCCGCAGCCCGCGAACTCCGCCAGCGGCGCATACCACCCCACCGCCGAGAGAATGACGCCTGCCACCACATAGCCCGTCAGGATGCGGGCCGGGGTCAAACCGGTGAGGTCGATGAGCAGCTGGCCGATGACGCAGATGCCGCCGCCCACCACGAAGGCCCAGAAGTAATTCATCCGTTTTCCTCCTTCTGCTGCGGGCTGCGCAGCTCCACGAGATGGGCGATGGCCGGGATGCTCTCCTTCTGCAAAAAGGTCGTCTGGCTCATCAGCGCGCCGGTGGCGATAAAGAGCACCCGCTTCTGCGTTCCCTTCTCGAGGCGCGGCAGGATATGCCCGCAGAGGACGGAGGCGCAGCAGCCCGGGCCGGAGCCGCCGCTCTTCACTGTCTGCTCGGCGGCATCGTAGAGGATGCAGCCGCAGTCCACATGGTTCTTGAGCAGAAGACCTTCTGCCGCCAGCAGGTCGCGCAGGAGCTGGCTGCCCACATGGCCGAGGTCGCCGGTGTAGATGCGGTCGAAGTCCGCCGGGGCGCTGCCGGTGTCCTTCAGATAGTGCAAAAGAGTTGCGGCGGCAGCGGGGGCCATGGCCGCACCCATGTTGTTGATGTCTTTTATTTTATAGTCCTGCACCCGTCCGAAGGTGGCGGCGCAGAGCTGCACCCCCTCACCGGCGGGCCGCAGCAGGCAGGCACCCGCCGCCGTAGCCGTCCACTGGGCGGTGGGCGTCCGGACAGCGCCGTAGCTCAGCGGCGTGCGGAACTGACGCTCTGCCGCGCAGAAATGGCTGGACGTCATCGCCAGCAGGCCGTCGGCCATGCCTGCACTGCACAGCGCCGCGCCGAGGCCCAGCGCTTCGGCCATCGTGCTGCAGGCCCCGAAGAGGCCGACAAAGGGGATGCCCAGCTCCCGCAGGGCGTAGCTGGACGCGGTACACTGGGCCTGTAAGTCGCCCGCCAGCGCGAGGCTGACTTTATCCGGCGTCGTCTCAGCCTTTTTGAGGCAGAGCCGCGCCGCCCGCAGGGCCATTTCTTTCTCGGCGGCCTCCCAGTTGGACTGGCCGAAAAAGTTGTCGGCGCTCAGCTCGTCGAAACAGGCGGCAAGGGGGCCTTCGCCCTCCTTTTTGCCGCCGATGGCCGCATGAGCCGCCACGACGGGCGGCGTCGGGAACAAAAGAGTGTCTCCGCGTCGTGCAGCCATCACAGTTTCCTCCTTTATGGGGCTGATTTTATCTGTTTTTTGTGGTATACTGAATTTTAGTGTGAAAGTGCAATTTCCGCACTTCCTTATGCGTATCCTTGGCAGGGGAACTTTTACTGCAGCAGCCAGTAGACGCTGCCGTAGAGAACCGCCGCCAGCGTACCGTATACGATGACCGGCCCGGCGATGATGAACATCTTCGCGCCGGTCCCCAGCACACGGCCCTCGGTCTTGAACTCGATGGCCGCACTGACCACCGCATTGGCAAAGCCCGTGATGGGTACGAGGGTGCCTGCGCCCGCTTTCGCGGCCAGCTTCTGGTAGAGGCCCAGCGTCGTCAGCAATGCCGACAGCGCCACCAGCGTGCAGCTGGTGAGCGTCCCGGCCAGCTCTTTGTCGAGCCCCATGGTCAGATACCACCCGCGCAGAACCTCGCCCAGCAGGCAGATGCCGCCGCCCACGCCAAACGCCCAGAGGCAGTCCCTGCCCAGCGGCGAGGGCGGGCCGACCCGGCGCACCCTGCGCCCGTATTCCTCAGCCGACATTTTCATCCTGTTCGCCTCCCGGGAATAGGATGTCCGCCCGTGTGCAAAAATATACACACCCTCAACAAGAAAGAAGGTCCATTATGAATCCCTCTGCTCCTCATCCTCACCGCCGGCGCCTCACCCGCGCCGAGGTGCGCCGCCGCAGACGCAGCCGTGCCATCCGCCGGGTGGCCGGCCTTACCGTGATGCTCTGCGTCGCCGTAGGCGGCGTCTCCTTCCTGCTCACCCGTCATGCCGTCGTCCCCAGCGCTTCGGCGGCGTCCGCCATCTCCATGCCGGCCCAGAGCATCGCCGATTCCACTGTGAGCTCTGCCGAGAACACCGCTGCGCCTGCCAACGCCCTTGGCCTCACCGCCGACGAGGCCCGCGCCATGCTGGCCGACCCGCTGATGGTGCTGGTGAACCACACCAGCAAGATGCCGGACGACTATACTTTCGATACTAAGGAGTGCGGCTCTGCCACCGCCGTCAACAAGACGCTGCAGACCGTGGCCTGCGATGCCTTCCTTGAGATGCAGAAAGCCGCTGCCGCCGACGGCGTGACCGTCTGGATGCAGAGCGGCTACCGCAGCGTCAAGTACCAGACCAGCCTCTACGAGCGGAAGACCAAATACTACCTCGACAAGGGCTACGACAACGCCACTGCCAAGGAAAAGGCCGCTGCCGTCGTCAACCCTCCGGGATACTCCGAGCACAACTGCGGCCTCGCCGCCGACCTGAACAGCCCGGAGCACACCGGTCTGGACGAGGGCTTCGAGAAGACCGCCGCCTTCCGCTGGCTCTGTGAACACGCGGGCGACTACGGCTTCATCCTCCGCTACCCCAAGGACGCCGAGGACAAAACGGAGATCATCTACGAGCCCTGGCACTGGCGGTACGTGGGCGTGGAGAACGCCGCTAAGATCAACGCCAGCGGCCTGTGCTTTGAGGAGTATATCGAGACTCTGCAGAGCATCGCCGCCGAGGGCTGAATCCACCGGTGAAGAAAAAGTTAAAATTTCACGCTTCGTTTGCAATTCTGCCGTCGATATGGTAGACTATCTTGGGGTTTTGGGCCGACAGTTTTCGGGGCGGCCAGGCCTCAGAATTTTAACGACAAAAGAGGGAAATCTTTTATGAATATTCGTCTGAAACTCGTCCTTTCTGCTGCTGCGCTGGCTGCGGGCTGTGTCCTGCTGGCAGGCTGCGGCGGCTCTGCTTCCTCTGCATCCTCTTCGGCCTCCTCCGGGGCTGCCAGCCAGAGCGCCTCTGAGCCTGCTGCTTCCGTCTCCGCCGAGGAGAACGGCGCTTCCGACGCCGTGGCCTCTGCCGTGGACGCCCTGCTCGAGGCTGACCCCATCTCCAACCAGTTTGAGATAACGGCCATGAACATCGAGTACGACTTTGGCCTGAAAGCCGACGATGTGACCAGCTACAAGGGCCTCAAGAGCAACGACAACGGCGACGCCGGTCTGGTGCTGGCCATCCAGCCCGCCGCTGGCAAGGCACAGGACGTCATGGACACCCTCAAGACCTACCAGCAGGACCAGGTGGCTTTCTACGGCAACTATGCTGAGTTTGCACAGGCACAGTCCAACGTGGAGAACGCCATCATCGACGGCGGCGACGACCTCGTAGTGATGGTCATTGCTTCCAACGACTGCTCTTCTGATTTGACCAGCGCCGTAAAGGACGTTCTGGGCAAATAAACAGACTCTCTCGGGCCGGTGCCGTGGCGGCATCGGCCTTTTTCAGCTTTATCACAATGTTAAAAGGAGGCTGACGCCGTGGTCTTCAGCACCATCATCTTTCTGCTGCGCTTTCTGCCCATCACACTGGCGCTGTACTATCTCGCACCCCCGAAACTCAAAAATACCGTTCTGTTCCTGTGCAGCCTCGTGTTCTACTGCTGGGGCGAGGTGCGTTTTTTCCCTGTCATGCTGGCGCTCATCCTCATCAACTACCTCTGCGGCCTGGGGCTTGAGCGCTTCGAGCAGAACAAGACCGCCCGTCTCATCCTGCTGCTCATCGCGCTGGCGGGCAGTCTCGGGATGCTCTTCTACTTCAAGTATGCAAATTTCGTGCTCAGCAGCATCAATGCCATCTTCGGCACCGGTTTTGCGCCCATTCAGGGCATCAGCGTACTGCCGCTGGGCATCAGCTTCTATACCTTCCAGACACTTTCCTACACCATCGACGTCTACCGCCGGGATGTGGAAACGGAGCATAACATCATTGATTTTGGTGCTTACGTCGTCATGTTCCCCCAGCTCATCGCCGGCCCCATCGTCAAGTACCGGGATGTCTCCGACCGTCTCCATGTCTACAAAGGCCGCTATGAGCTCAAGCAGATCGAGGACGGCATGACCCTGTTCACTTTCGGCCTGGCAAAGAAAGTCCTGCTGGCCGACGCCATCGGTGCGCTCTGGACGGACATCATCGGCGTAGCGGACAGCCCCTCCGTCTCCTTCGTGGGCCTCGCCAACGCCTCGACCCCGCTGGTCTGGCTGGGCGTCATCGCCTACTCGCTCCAGCTCTATTTCGACTTTTCCGGCTACTCCCTGATGGGCATCGGCATGGGCAAGATGCTGGGCTTCGACTTCCCCCAGAACTTCAACTACCCCTATATCTCCGCGTCCATCACCGAGTTCTGGCGGCGCTGGCACATGACGCTGTCCGGCTGGTTCCGGGAGTATGTGTATATCCCCCTCGGCGGCAACCGCAAGGGCCTCAAGCGACAGATCTTCAACCTGTTCGTCGTCGAACTGCTCACCGGCATCTGGCACGGCGCGAACTGGAACTTCATCTGCTGGGGCCTGTACTATTTTGTGCTGCTGGCTCTGGAAAAGCTCTTCCTCCTGCCCTACCTCAAAAAGGGCAGGGTCTGGCCCCATATCTACACCCTCTTCCTCGTGGTCGTGGGCTGGGCCATGTTCGTGGGCAACGACGCAGGCGTGGAGTTCGGCCTGCTGTTCCGCAAGCTTTTCATCCCTTCCGGCGGCGTGATGCCCCTTTACTTCCTGCGCAACTACGGCGTACTGCTGGCGGTCTCCGTCGTCTGCTGCACCCCGCTCATCGAAAAGCTATGGAAGCTGCTTTCCCGCAATGTCATCACCAAGGCGCTGACCATTCTGGTGCTGTTGACGGTCTCGATGGCTTACGTCGTGGGCAGCACCAACAGCCCGTTCCTGTATTTCAACTTTTAAGAGGAGGCGTGAACGATGGACAAACATTCAAAGCGCTCCGCTTCGATTTTCCGCTATCCGGTCCTTATCGCATTCACCCTGTTTTTTGCCGGGCTGTTCGTGCTGGACCTTGTCACGCCGGACCGGGCCTACAGTGAACTGGAAAACACCACCCTCTCCCAGCGGCCCAGCCTGTCCAGCGTCTCGGCTGATGGGCTGAACAAGTTCTTCACGGCCTACACGAAATACGTCAAAGACCAGGTGGTGGGCCGTGACAACTGGGTCGCCCTGCAGAGCACCGTGGAAACGAAGGTGATGCAGAAGGAGCAGAGCGGCGGCATCCTGCTGGGCAAACAGCAGATGATGTTCCCCCGCACCTACGGCCTCGTTTCCAGCGAGACGCGCACCCTGCCCAAGAACACTGCCGCGCTGGAAGCGCTCTGTCAGCGGTACCCGGGCAAGGTCAACGTGATGCTGGTGCCTGCGGCGTCCGCTATCTACCCGGAAAACGTCCCTGCGGGCGCTCCGCTGCTGGACGAGGACAGTTATCTCGACTCGCTTTCCGATGCCGTACAGGCCGCCGGAGGCCGCTTTGTGGACGTGCGGCAGACCCTCACCGCGCACAAGGACGAATATATCTACTACCGCACCGACCACCACTGGACGAGCGCCGGCGCTTACTACGCCTACAAGCTGCTCTGCGACACCCTGGGCCTTACGCCCTTTGATCCCTCGGCCCACACCGTGCTGACGGCAGACGGCTTCTACGGCACCCACTACTCCAAGGCGCGGACGCCGGACGCAGAACCGGACACCATCACTTATTATGACCTGCCGAACGAACTGACCATCTACTCGGTCAGCGGCCCCGGCCAGCCCGCCGACGGCGAGACGACCGGCCTTTACGACACGGCCAAGCTGGACGTTTACGACAAGTATGCCATGTTCCTCCACGGCAACAACGGCCTGAGCCGCATCAAGGGCGACGGCACCGGGCGCGTTCTCGTCATCAAGGACAGTTACGCCAACTGCTTCGTGCCTTATCTGACGGCCAACTACGCCGACATCGACGTGGTGGATTTCCGCAACTACAACTACGGGCTGGACAAGCTCATCGCGGACAACGATTATGACCAGCTCCTCGTGCTTTACAGTTTCGACAGTTTCAAGAGCGACCCCTATCTCTACCGGGCCGGCGTAGCGGGCTGATACCGGGAATTATTGCAGTATTTTTCCACAAACTTCCGAGGTATTTTTCATGCATTTTCCCGGGTTTTTGTGGTTTCTGTCCAAAACCCTTGCACAAAATCCAGCGTTGTAGTAGAATGATGCTGTCAGAGATGTTTGCTCTGCAAGAGGGATTTTTGCAGCGCGGTGCGCCGCCTGCTGATATGAAGGAGTGATTCTTTATGAAGAAATATATGGAATTGCCTGCTGATTACGCAGTGCTTTCTGACGATGAGATGACCTACACCACCGGCGGCAGCGCTGTTGGCGGCGTCGTCACCATCGTGGGCGTGGCCGTTCTGGCATCCAGCTATGTCTGGGGCATCTCGCAGGCCAGAGATTGGCTGAGCGTTGACAGCAACCGCAGGGGCAATCCTCTCACCGTTATGGGCCGTGCAATGGACACCATCAGCGACGATATGTCCAAATCGCCTTCCAACTTCCTGCGTGACGTTGTTTCTACCGGTACGGTGGTGGCTCTCGCTCCCCTGAGCGCGCTGCTGCTCATCCTGTAAGTTTCCCCTGCGGCTTTTCGGGAACTTCTATCTTTCGTCAAACCGGCGCACACCGCGCTGTTTTGGGATATTGTTCGTAAAGGAGTACTATTATGGAAAACATCATGATGCTGCCCGCTTCCTACTGCGTGATGAACGAAGAGGAAATGACCTATACCACCGGTGGTGCCAGTGCTATTCAGGCTATCGCTGCATGGGTCTTCCCTCCTTATGCATGGCTTGCAGGCGTCACGGCTATCCGTGATTACCGCAAGAAGAACCCTAATACTTGGACTCAGGATGGTCTGGACTATTTCGCAAATGATATGGGGAAGAGTGTATCTAATTTCCTCTATGACCTTGCGTGTGCCAGTTGGGTTCTGGGCACCTCCGCTACCGGAATTGGCCTTGTGATTAACGCAGCTCTTATCCTGCTTTAATAAATCAGGAGACTCCAAAGAACAACAAAGGCGGCGGCTCTTCCCGCAAGGGAAGGGCCGCCGCCCTCTTTTTATCTGTCCATACAAAAAGCAGAGGCACCCGAACCGGATGCCTCTGCCTGTTTATGGACGTGTTGATTTAGTTATTGAACATATCCTTCAGCTTTTTGAAGAAGCCCTTGCGCTTTTCGTAGTTATCCTCTTTCAGGGTACCCTCGAACTTCTTCAGGGCCTCACGCTGGGTGCGGCTGAGCTTCTTGGGGATCTCGACCTCGCACTTGACGTACATATCACCGCGGCCTCTGCCATTCACATACTGGACGCCCTTGCCGCGCAGGCGGAAGGTGGTGCCGCTCTGGGTGCCTTCCGGCACATTGACCTCGACCTTGCCGTCGATGGAAGGCACTGTGATGGTATCGCCCAGGACAGCCTGACTGTAGGTGATGGGGAAGACGACGTAGATGTTGTTCTCGTCGCGCTGGAACACCTCGCTGGGCTGGACAGTCACTGCCACGATGACGTCACCTGCGGGGCCGCCGTTGGTGCCGGCATTGCCCATGCCCGAGAGGCGGAAGCCCTGATCGTCGTCGATGCCCGCAGGGACATTGGCCTCCAGAGTCTTCTTGACCGCAATGGTGCCGCTGCCGTGGCAGCTCTTGCAGGGGTTCTTGATGAGCTTGCCCTTGCCGCCGCAGCGGGAGCAGGGCTGCTGGGTCTGCATGACGCCGAAGGGCGTACGCTGCTGACGAATGACAAAGCCTCTGCCGCCGCAGTCAGGGCAGGTCTCCGGGCTGGAACCGGCGGCGCAGCCGCTGCCGTGGCACTCGGTACACTCCTGCTGACGGGTGATGGTGATGTTCTTCTTGCAGCCATGCACCGCCTCGTCAAACGTCAGGGTGATGCGCACCCGGATGTCCTGACCCTTGCGGGGGGCGTTGGGATTCGCCGAACGGCTCGAGCCGCCAAAACCGCCGAAGCCGCCGCCAAAGATGTCGCCAAAAATATCGCCAAGGTCAACACCGTCGCCGCCAAAACCGCTGAAACCTCCAAAGCCGCCGGGGCCGCCGCCGTTCTGGGCGGCGTAGTTGGGGTCAACACCGGCAAAGCCGTACTGGTCGTAGAGCTGGCGCTTCTTCGGGTCCGAAAGCACCTCGTTTGCCTCGTTGATCTCCTTGAACTTTTCCTCGGCTTCCTTGTCGCCGGGGTTATAGTCCGGGTGGTACTTCATGGCCAGCTTGCGGTAAGCCTTTTTGATCTCCGCGTCGGTAGCCGTCTTGGATACACCCAGCACTTCGTAGTAATCACGTTTCTCCTGTGCCATAATCCAATCACCTCTCGTATAAGCAGCAACCTCCCCTATATAGCAGCGCACTGCCGCTTCCAGTACAGACAGCCTCAAGCAGATCTGTACAAGCCTGACCGGCCTGCCAATGGCTCCCCTATTAGGGGAGCTGGCGAGCGTCAGCGAGACTGAGAGGTTTTCTCTATAACCAGCAAGAGCCGCCCCGGCAAAACCGGAGCGGCTTTTGCTATTCTACGCGCATACCCGCCGGTTTGGCCGGATACGCACTGCTGTGTCTCAAATCAGACTTCCTTGAAGTCTGCGTCCACAACGCCGTCATCGTTGGGCTTCTGCTGGCCGTTTGCGCCAGCATCGGGGCCGGGCTGTGCGCCTGCGGCCTGCTGCTGGGCAGCAGCGGCAGCCTGATACATCTTCTCGAAGACGTGGCTCAGAGCATCCTGCTTTGCCTTGATGTCGTCGATGGAGCCGGACTGGACAGCGGTCTTCAGGTCGGCCAGCTTTGCCTCAGCCTCGCTCTTGACGTCGGCGGGCATCTTGTCGCCGTTCTCCTTCAGCATCTTCTCAGTCTGGAAGACCATCTGGTCGGCGCCGTTGCGGATGTCCACTTCCTCGCGCTTCTTCTTATCGTCGGCAGCAAACTGCTCAGCTTCCTTCACAGCCTTGTCGATGTCGTCCTTGGACATGTTGGTGGAAGCGGTGATGGTGATGTTCTGCTCCTTGCCGGTACCCAGGTCCTTCGCGCTGACCTTCACGATGCCGTTTGCATCAATATCGAAGGTAACTTCGATCTGAGGCACACCACGGGGAGCCGGAGCGATGCCGTCCAGATGGAAGACGCCGAGGCTCTTGTTGTCGCGGGCAAACTCACGCTCGCCCTGCAGGACATTGATCTCAACAGAGGGCTGGTTATCCGCAGCAGTGGAGAAGACCTGGCTCTTGTGGGTAGGAATGGTGGTGTTGCGCTCAATGATCTTGGTGCAGACGCCGCCCAGAGTCTCAATGCCGAGGCTCAGCGGGGTGACATCCAGCAGCAGCAGACCCTTGACGTCGCCCTGCAGGACGCCGCCCTGGATAGCAGCACCGACAGCCACGCACTCATCGGGGTTGATGCCCTTGAAGGGCTCGCAGTTCAGCTCTTTCTTGACTGCATCGTAGACAGCGGGGATACGGGTGGAACCACCGACCATCAGGACCTTCTTCAGATCAGATGCGCGCAGGCCGGCATCCTGCAGAGCCTTGCGGACAGGGGTCATGGTGCGGTCGACCAGATCTGCGGTCAGCTCGTTGAACTTTGCACGGGTCAGGGTCATATCCAGATGCTTGGGGCCGGTAGCGTCAGCAGTGATGAAGGGCAGGTTGATCTGGCTGCTCATAGCGCTGGACAGCTCGATCTTTGCCTTCTCGGCAGCTTCCTTCAGGCGCTGAGCGGCCATCTTATCCTTGCGCAGGTCGATGCCGTTCTCGGTCTGGAAAGCGTCTGCCATCCAGTCGATGATGCGCTGGTCGAAGTCGTCGCCGCCCAGATGGGTGTCGCCGTTGGTGGCCAGAACTTCGGTGACGCCGTCGCCCATCTCAATGATGGAGACATCGAAGGTGCCGCCGCCCAGGTCGTAGACCATGATCTTCTGGTCATCTTCCTTATCGATGCCGTATGCCAGAGAAGCGGCAGTAGGCTCGTTGATGATACGCTTGACGTTCAGGCCGGCGATGGTGCCAGCGTCCTTAGTAGCCTGACGCTGGCTGTCGTTGAAGTAAGCAGGAACGGTGATGACGGCCTCGGTGACAGGCTCGCCCAGATAAGCCTCCGCATCAGCCTTCAGCTTCTGCAGGATCATAGCGCTGACCTGCTGGGGAGTGTACTCCTTGCCGTTCAGGGTCACCTTGTGGTCGGTACCCATCTGACGCTTGATGGAAGAAACGGTGTTCTCGGGGTTGGTGATGGCCTGACGCTTTGCGACCTGACCGACCAGACGGTCACCGGTCTTGGTGAAGCCAACAACAGACGGGGTGGTGCGGGCGCCCTCGGAGTTTGCGATGACGACGGGCTCGCCGCCCTCCATGACAGCCACGCAGCTATTCGTAGTACCAAGGTCAATACCAATGATTTTGCTCATAAATGAAGTCTCCTCTCAAAAGAACTTGTTTATCTCATGCTTAGATGTGAAGCGGATGTCTATATTCAAAACCCCTGCGGGTCTTTGCGGATCTACTCGGCCACCACGACGGTCGCGTGGCGGACGATCTTGTCGCCCAGCTTGTAGCCTTTCTGGTACACCGTGATGACGGTGCCGCTCTCCTGCCCGTCCGGGGCGGGGATCTGCTGGACGGCGTTCATGAAGTTGGGGTCAAAAGGCTTGCCCAGCGCCTCGATCTCCTCCACATGGAGGGCATCCAGTGCCTTGGCGGCTTTGTCCAGCGTCATAGTCACGCCCTTTTTGTAGTTCTCGTCGGTGGTGGGGGCGTTGGCTGCCATTTCCAGCGTGTCCAGGATGGGGATGATCTGGTTCACGGCGAAGGACACGCCATCGTTGAACTTCTGGTCAGCCTCGCGGGTGGAGCGCTTGCGGTAGTTCTCGTACTCCGCTGCCATCCGGAGCAGCTGGTCTTTGGCCTGTGCGGCGTTCTTCTCGGCTGCGTCGAGCTTTGCCTTTACGGCGTCCATCTCGCGTGCCTTCTTATTGAACCAGCCATCTTTCTTCTTGGCGTCTGCGGGTTCTGCCTCGGCCTCCTTCTCGGGGGCTGCGGCGGTCTCGGGCGCTTCCTGAGGTGCGGCTTCGGTCTCCTTTGCTTCCTGCTCGGGAGCTTCTGCCGTCTTTTTGGTCTCTTCGCTCATTCCAGATCCTCCTTATATATCACAGTCCGCCGGGGTGCGGCCATCTGCGGGGTGTCTTTTCGTTTACCGCTCATGCCCTCGCCAAGCTCGTCGGCGAAGAGGTGGAGCAGCGGCATCAGCTTCTGGAAGGGCATCCGGGTCGGCCCGATCAGGGCCACCGTACCCCACAGCCCGCCGCCTACCAGGTAGCGGTCGCTGACGATGCACAAGCCGGGGATCTGAGGTTCCAGATCCTCACCCAGCAGCACGCTCTCACTGCGGTCTGCCGGGGGTGCGATGATGTGGGCCGCCTGCTCTTCGTCGTTCAGCAGGGTGAGGATGTCGCCCACCTTGCCTTCGAGCTGCGGCCAGTTGAGCAGGTACTGCTCACCGCCCAGAAATACGTGGGGCTGTGCGGAATCCTGCAAAATCGCAGCGGCTGCGCTGATGACCGGAACCAGCTCCGGGTCGATTTGGCTGCACAGCTCTGCCAGCAGCCGGTTGGACAGGTCCACCGGCGCAACGAAGGTCAGGTTGCGGTTGAGCAGCGCGGCCAGCGCAGCGGCGTTCTCGCGGGAGAGGCCTGTGCGGACCCGCGCCACACGGGTGCGAACGTAGCCCGCCGTCGTGACGGCCAGCACAGCCGCCGCGCTGCGGCCCACCTGAACGACTTCGTAGTGGGCGACGCAGAGGTCTTCGGCACAGGGGGTGCTGACGGCTGCGGTGCAGCCGCTGATGGCGGCCAGCGCCTTTGCAGCGCCCTGTGCGAGCTTTTCCGGCTCATGGTCGAGGCTGGCGAAAACGGCTTCGACGCGGGCGCGGGTCACGCGGTCCAGCGGCTGGTCGTCCGTCAGCAGATTGTCGAGATAATAACGGTAGCCTTTGGCACTGGGGACACGGCCCGCGCTGGTGTGGGGCTGCTCCAGCAGACCCAGCTTGGTCAGCGCCGCCATTTCGTTGCGCAGCGTGGCGCTGGACACGGCCATATCAAAATAGTTTGCCAGCACACTGCTGCCCACAGGCTCGCCCTCGAGGCCATACAGCGCCACGATCGCCTGCAAGACTCGCTGCTTGCGTGCATCCATCGTCATAGCGCCTGCCTCCTTTTTGGCTTTCGTTTCTTTAGCACTCCATCTTCCTGAGTGCTAAGACCATTATAGCCAAAAATTTTTCCCTGTCAATAGCTTCTCGAAAAAGTTTATAAAGATTCATAATTCTGTCATAAACAAAAAAGGGAGCGCCTGCCAGAAACGCAGACGCTCCCTCTATTATAATAATGTTCACTCTTCCATCTGCTTTGCCAGGAACGCTGCCGCCACAGCCACAGCCTTCTGCTGGGCAGGGTCGGGCTGCTGGGTGCGGTCTTCGGCCAGCAGACCCACGGCCCCGGTGACATCCCCTGCCGCGATGATGGGCCACGCGCAAAGCAATGGCCGCAGCGAACCCTCGCAGGGCAGCAGGACATGCTCGGGGTCGCCCTCGCTGAGGTAGGGCTTGCGGGACTCCATCACCTTTTCCAGCGGCTGGCTGACGCTGCGGTCGGCAAGGTCGCGCCTCCCCGACCCGGCTGCGGCGAGGATGCGGTCACGGTCAGCCACGAAGGCCGTCAGGGCGAAGCTTCGGCTCAGCACCTCGGCGTACTGCACCGCCACCCCGTGCAGCTCCCCCACCGGGGAATACTTCTTAAAGATGACCTCGCCGTCGCCGGTGGTGAAGATCTCGAGGGGGTCGCCGCGGCGGATACGCTGGGTGCGGCGTATCTCCTTCGGGATGACCACCCGGCCCAGCTCATCGATGCGGCGGACGATTCCGGTTGCTTTCATCTGTGTACCATCCTTCCCATTCTGCATTTTCCCATGCTGTGTAGTTATTATGTGGAAGCGGCAGGGAAATATACACCTGCCCGTCCTGTGTTTGCCAAACAGGGGCGGCTATGATACAATAAATTTACTACAGAAAGGATGGGCAGAGGATGCAGCAGATTTTGATTTTGGGCGGCGGCGCAGCCGGTCTGGCCGCTGCGCTGGCGGCAGCACAGACCGCAGAGGGCCGCGCACACATCACCGTGCTGGACAAAAACGCGAAGGTGGGCAAAAAGCTTCTGGCCACCGGCAACGGGCGCTGCAATCTCGACAACCAGAACATCACGCCGGAGCGGTATTTCACCAGCAGTCCCAAAGCCTTGCGCCGCCTGCTGAGCGCCGTGGACGAGGCTGCGCCGCTGGCGTGGTTCGAGAGCCTCGGCCTCTACCCCCGCACCGACGAGGCCGGGCGGGTGTACCCGTATTCCAATCAGGCAGCGGACGTACTGGCCCTGCTGGAGCACCATCTGTCGAGACTGGGCGTCGAGGTGCGCACCGGCTGCACCGTCCAGAACCTGAGCCAGAGCCGGGGCGGCTATGCCGTCCAAATCGAAACAGAGGCAGGCCGCGAGACCCTGCGGGCCGACGCCGTCATCTGCGCCATGGGCGGTGATGCCGGCCCTCAGTTCGGCACCGATGGCTTCGGCACCCGGTTCGCCGCCCAGTGCAGCGGACGGATGGCCCCCCTCTATCCCTGTCTGACAGCCCTGCAGTGTGCTCATCCCCGCAAGTCGCTGGCCGGCATCCGGGCCAAGGGCTGCGCCAGCCTGCTGGACGGCGCAGATGGCCGCGTGCTTGCCCGGGAAACGGGCGAGGTGCAGTTCACCGAGTACGGGCTTTCGGGCATCTGCATCATGCAGCTTTCGGGTCTGTTGGCCCCGGGGCGCGGGCCGAAGCGGCCTATCGTGGCCCTCGACCTCTTCCCTGCTCTGAGTGAAACCGAGCTGGCCGCGCTGTTCGCCCAGCGGGTCGGACTATTGGGCAGCGAGGCGGCGGAGTTCTGGCTGGGCTTGCTGCCCGCAAAGCTGGGCCGGGCGCTCTGGTCCGATGCCGGTTTACCTGAAAACGCCCGCGCCCTGCCCGCCTCCGCGTGGCCGAAACTCGCCGCCACGGCCAAGTGCTGGCGGTTCGAGGGCTTGACGCCCTGCGGCTGGAAGCAGGCTCAGACCACCGGCGGCGGCCTGCTTCTGGACGAGGTAGAGGACGATTTCCAGTTCAAGGGTTGTCCGGGACTCTACTTCGTGGGCGAGACGCTGGACTGCGCCGGCAGCTGCGGCGGCTACAACCTCCACTGGGCCTTCGGCAGCGGCATCATCGCCGGGCGGGCGGCGGCAAAGCTTCGCAAAAAGAAGAAGTAAACCAGCAAGCCCCCGGAAGGTCGCCTTCCGGGGGCTTGCTTTTTGTGTTATTTGTTTGCGGCCTTATCCAGCTCCGCCTCCTCGGCGGCAGCCTCGGCCTCTTCTTCCTTCTGATACTCTTCAAAGGCCGACCACATGGGCTCGATGTCCTCGCCCCGGACGCGGCGGGCAAAGTAGTTCCTGGTGATGTCTACCACAGTGCTGGACAATGCCAGCACGCCGATGAGGTTCGGTATCATCATCAGGCCGTTGAAGGTGTCGGAGAGGTCCCACGCGAGGCCCAGCTTCATGGTCGCGCCCACAACGGTCATGCAGACAAAGACGACCTTATAGATGCGGCTTCCCGCCGTGCCGAAGAGATACTCCACGGCCTTGGTGCCGTAGTGGCTCCAGCCGAGGGTGGTGGAGTAGGCGAACAGCAGGATGGACACGGCGATGAACTTCGGGCCGAAACTGCCGAAAGCCGCCGTGAACGCCTGGCCCACCAGCGCATTGTCCTGCACGCCTGCGAGGACAGCGCCGCTCTCGAGGTCTACCACGCCGGTGGTCAGGATGACGAGGGCCGTCAGGGTGCAGACCACGATGGTATCGGCGAAGACCTCAAACACGCCCCACATGCCCTGATGCACCGGCTCCTTGACGTTAGAGGCCGAGTTGACCATGACCGCAGAACCGAGGCCGGCTTCGTTGGAGAACGCGCCGCGCTTGAAGCCCCAGGTGATGGTCTGGCTGATGCCGTAGCCCAGCGCGCCGCCGCCTACAGCGTTGAGGTTGAATGCACCCTTGAAGATCGCCGCCAGTGCCGCCGGGATATTGCCCGCGTGCATGACCACGATGATGAGCGCACCTGCAACATAGAACAGTGCCATCAGCGGCACCAGCTTTTCCGTGACAGCGGCCACCCGCTTGAGTCCGCCGATGACGATGAGGGCCGTGACCACCATCAGCGCAAGGCCGGTGGCGAGGTACGGCACATGAAAAGCCGCGTTCATGTTGCCGGCGATGGAGTTTATCTGGCTCATGTTGCCGATACCGAAAGACGCGAGGATGCAGAAGCAGGCAAACAGAACAGCCAGCACCTTGCCCACCGCCCTACAGCCGGGCTTTGCGCCCAGACCGTCGGTCAGATAATACATCGCGCCGCCGCTCCACTCGCCTTTTTCGTTCTTGCGGCGGTAGTAGACGCCCAGCACGTTCTCTGCAAAGCTGGTCATCATGCCCAGCAGGGCCATGACCCACATCCAGAAGATGGCACCCGGGCCGCCGGAGACGATGGCCGTGGCCACGCCCACGATGTTGCCGGTGCCGATGGTGCCCGCCAGCGCCGTACACATGCTCTGGAACTGGCTGATGGCCATGTCTTCCTTGCTGGTGTGGGCGGTGACGTCCTTATTGGTAAAAATAGCACCGATGGTATGCTTGAGCCAGTAGCCCATCCGCCGGAACTGGAAAAAGCCGGTGCGGACGCTGAGCCACAGGCCGGTGCAGAGCAGCAGTGCCAGACCGAACGGCCCCCAGACGAAGCCGTTGACCACATTGTTGACGCGCGTAACGATGTCCACCATATGAAATCCCCCTCTGATCATCCCAAACAAAAATGCGGGCAGAACCTCTTTTCCAAAGGCTCTGCCCGCAAAAAACTCAGCGTATGACCCCGCACAGGACACCTTTCCTGCGCAAAAGACGTTTGCTCTGTCCTTTTGCCTGAGAGATCGGCCCAAACGGCCTTACACCTTCGGCACCCGCCTCCTGCAGGCTTCTCCAGAGTGCGGCACACCCGGCTCACCGGGCGGCACATCTTGCGATTCGGTTCTCACCACATGCACAACTGTACACAATGGAAATACTTTATCACATTTCCGGCTTCTTGGCAAGCCTTTTACCGCATTTTATTCCCGAGTTTCATCTTTCATACCAGAAAGTGAATTTTGTTATGGTATGACTTTTTTCGTCCTTTATCGGTCGATGGGCGGTACATCATCGGGGCTGCCCATCGTGTCCAGCCACTCCAGCGCTTTCAGCTGGGGCGGCAGATGCGGCACCGGTTCGCTGTCCGGGTCGTCGTCGGGCGGGGTCACGAGGTCTTTCGGGCTTTCGGCCCCTTCGAAACCATGGGCAAGGCCGTCCGGGCTGGCGTCGCCGTCGCGGCGGGCTGTCTCACAGCAGTCCAGCCCCTCGTAGGCACTGGCCGGGCCGAGGTCGAGCCAGAAGTCCTCCCGCTCTTCCCTGCTGGGGGTATCATCGAATTTCATAGCATTTCCCTCCTTTTCTGCATAAAGGTTCCCCCATCAGGCCATGCTTTATGCAGTTTTTTAGAAGCTGTTTTCGTGAGCGGGGTTCGCCGAATGGCGAGGATTTTTACCCGCAGACAAGGCGATTTCCCGCAGCGATCCTTGGTGGATTGCAAGGGGAAGCAACGCAGTATACGGATAAAAAGACCGCTCAGGCGGTGTGCAATGCTTACGAAAACGGCTTCTCAGGGAGGAACGAGATGAAAGAAAAAGGCTGGAGACCCTTCTGGGCCGCACTGCTGGCGGCGCTGCTGGTGCTGCTGCCGCTAGTGGGCGGCACCGTGCTGCTCACCCGCCGCTCTCTGCGGACAAGACTGGCCTCCCGGCCTCAGAGCGGCGTCGCCATCCGTCAGCCGAAGGAAGAGAACCGCCTGAGTCTGCTGGTCTGCATCGCTCCCACCGAGACGACAGCACCCGGCTTTCTGCTGCTCTACCTGAATGCCAGTCAGAACTGCATCCATGCGCTGGCTCTGCCCGGAGAGCTGACCGTACCCTTCGGAGCGGACGAAACCGCCCTCTCCGACTGCTACCGCGCCGCCGGCCCGGCCCGCTGCCGGGAAGCACTTCTCTCAGCTCTCTCCCTGCCCGAGGACACCCACTATCTCGCCCTTGCGCCGTCCGTTCTGCAAGCCATCGCCGACCGGTACGGGATGCTTCGGGTGGGTTTTTCGGGAGCGCTGACCGCCGAGGAGCTGGCCCTCACCGGGTGCAGTTCCAATGTGCAGGCCATCTCGGCCCGGGAGGCAGAAGAACTGCTCAACGGGATGGAGGACACTGTCCCGCCCGCCCACAAAGCCGCCGCCCGGGCGGCGGTATGGGACGCCTTTTTCCGGCAGGAGCTGGAACTTCTGCCCGCTACCCTGCCGGACGCCCTGCGCGCCCACAGCTCGAGCCTGCTCACCGATTTGACGGCGCAGGACCTGCTCATTTTAGAAGATACGCTGGAATTTCTCGCCGACCGCTCTGCCGCCATCCACACCGAGGCCCTGCCCGGCGAGTGGGACGGCGAATGCTACACCCTCACCGACGACTCCCACGCCGCCGTGCAGGCCCTCTTCAACGTCTCACCCACCGAGGCACAGCTCTCGTCGGCCAGCGAGCCGTAACCCAGCACCAGCGTCCCGCCCAGAGCGGCCCCACCGCCGGTGAGGTCATAGTCACTCAGGAGGCTGAGCCGGACGCCTTCGGCCTCAGCAGCGGCCCGGAGAGCATCGTCCGGCGGCGGGTCGCGCAGTTCGGCCAGCAAGTGCAGGCCGGTGTGCAGGCCAGTGAGGTGCAGTTCTTCCGGTGCAAAGGCTTCCCGCAGGGCTTTTGTCAGGGCGTCCCGCCGGGCCTTATAGGCCACCCGCTCCCGGGCCAGATGGCGGGTGAAGTAACCGCCGGTGATGAACCGCGCCAGTGTCTGCTGCTCAAAACGGCTCACCGTGCCGGAGTAGAGGGCGTATTTCGCGTGCCATGCGGGCAGAAGCTGCTCCGGCAGCACCATGTAGGCGATGCGGATGCTGGGTGCGAGGCTGCGGGAGCAGGTGGAGAGGTAGACCACCGGCCCGTCGGCCCCCGCCATCCCCTGCAGGCTGGGCAGGGGCCGGGTGTCGAAACGGAACTCGGAATCGTAGTCGTCCTCGATGATGTACCGCTGCCCGGGACGCCGTGCCGCCCAGTGGAGCAGTTCTGCCCGGCGTCCGGCGGGCATGGTGACGCCCGTGGGGAACTGGTGGCTGGGGGTGACGTAGCACACCGCCGCCCCCGACTCCGACAGCGCCCGGATGGAAAGCCCGTCCTCGTCCACCGGCAGACAACAGCAAGAGATTCCGTTGTTTTCCAGCACCTGCCGGGCGCGGGGATAGCCGGGATTTTCCACTGCCGCCGGCCCGGGCAGGAGTGGTGCCAGCAGGCCCAGCAGATATTCGAGGCCCGCGCCAACGACGAGCTGGTGCGGGCCGCACCGCACACCGCGGTACTCCTCAAGGTACTCGGCCAGTGCCTGCCGCAGCGAGAGGTCGCCCTGCGCGTCACCGTGGGTCAGCAGCTCCGGCGAAGAGTACAGCAGCTCTTTTTGCAGCCGCGCCCATGTGCGGAAGGGAAACAGCTCCGGGTCTACGCCCCGGGTGGAGAGGTCGTAGCGGACGGGCTGCTCCGGCGCTGGCGCTGCCTCGGGCTGGGGCGGCGCGGCGGACTCTGTCCGCTCGGGCAGGGCCAGATATTCCTGTACATAAAAGCCGCTGCGCTCCCGCGCCTCCAGATAGCCCTCCGCCGCCAGCATCTGGTAGGCCGCGTCCACCGTGTTCACCGAGACGGAAAGCTCTGCCGCCAGCCGCCGCTTGCCGGGCATCCGGGTCCCCGCAGAAATCGCCCCCGTCCGCATCTCGGCGGCGAGGCTGCGGTAGAGCTGTTCGTAGAGCGGCACACCGGACGCCGCGTCCAGTGCTGTCGTCAAATGGACCATAAAAAGCCCCTCCTTTTCGGGCAGTGCGCCAAACTGGACCCATAAAAAATCTTTATTCTGGGTATTTGCACAGTGCCAGTTTTGCGTATAATAGGAGCATACCCGCAAGAGCCAAAAAAGTCAATCGGTTTTGTGGGTATTTCGTAAAACTGGGAGGGAAAATCATGTCAACAACTGCAATGTGGCTGCTGCTGGCAGTCGTCGTCATCGTTATCGTCTTTGCAAGTGTGCTGTATAAGCGCACCTTCACCGTCCACGAGCTGGCACTCACCGGCGTCATGGCCGCGCTAAGCCTCGTGGCCTACCTGTTCTTCCGTGTGCCGTTCTACGGCGGCTCTTCGTTCCATCTGGGCAACACCTTCACCGCCCTGACCGCCCTGCTGCTGGACGGCGTATCCGGCGGTCTGGCCGGTGCCATCGGTCTGGCTCTGGCCGACATCCTGGCCGGTGACCCGGGCTATGCCGTCACCACCTTCGTCCTGAAGTTCATCATCGGCATCACCTGCGGTGCGGTCGCTCACAAGGTGTTCAAGCTCCGTGAGCTGGACAAGCACACCCCCGGCTATCTGGCCAAGGTGATCGTCGCTGCCGCTTCCGGCCTGCTGCTGAATGTCTTCACCGACCCGTTCCTCGGCTACTTCCGCAATGTCTACATCTTCGGCCAGGAGTACACCATCGCCAAGGCTCTGACCAAGATCACCGGCGGCGTCACCTTCGTGAACAGCGTGGCCTCCACCGTCTGCGTCGTCATCCTCTATCTGGCTCTGCGCCCGGCCCTCGAGCGTGCAAACCTGCTGCCCAAGGCCCAAAAAGCATCTGAACCGAAGGCCGACAAGTAACCAACTTCCATTCCTGTCTGATGTACTCATAAAGCAAAAAGAGCGTGTGCCCGCAGCACACGCTCTTTTTGCTTTATTTCTTTTCAAATACGAGGAACCGGAACGAGATGTCCGTTGTCAATTCCGGCAGTGCCGCGAGACGGGCTGCGCCGTCCCGGGGCGTTTTCCAATAGTAGGGCGTCATGGCGAAGAGAGCTTCCAGCTGCCCGGCAGGCACCGTGATGCTGCCAGAGACTTCCCGCTCTCCGATGGCTTCAAAGCCCGGATACGCCACTTCCTGCACCGGGTTCTTGTAAGGCTTTTCGTAGAGGACGGCCTTCATCTGGAAGAGATGCTCTGCACCCGGCACGGCGTAGATAAGCCGTCCGCCGGGGCGCAGGACGCGGAGAAACTCCTCCTGCGCGAAGGGCGAGAAGCAGTTGAGCAGCACATCCGCCCAGCCTGTGCGCACCGGCTGATGGAAACTGGACGCCACGGCGTACCGAGCCGGGGGCAGAGCCTTCGCAGCCAGACGCACGGCTGGCTTTGCGATGTCGAAACCTGCCAGTTCCAGCGGGAGGCCCGCCTCTTCGAACTGCTTTGCGATGCACCGGTCATACCAGCCCTCGCCGCAGCCTGCGTCCAACAGGCGGAGCGGCTTTCCGGCTTTTGGCTGACCGTACTCGAGGCAGAGTTCTCCCAGCGCCTGCCCGAAGATGCCGTAGTAGCCCGCGCTCAGGAACGCGCGGCGGGCAGCGACCATTTCCCTGCTGTCGCCGGGGGCCTTGGTACGGGTGTTCTGCACCGGCAGCAGATGCCAGTAGCCCTCTTTGGCCCGGTCGAAGCTGTGGCCAGAGGGACATTTCAGTGCGTTATCCCCGGCAAGCGGTGCGCCGCACAGCGGGCAGCACCACGGGGCGAATCCCTCTGCCATCACACTTCCTCGCTGTGGTCCTCGATGGGAGCCGTCGCGCCGCCGTGGGCGTTCATATACTCCTCAAAGCTGGTGAACTTCTGCTGCGGCGGGCGGCGGCTGATGAGCACGAGGCCCGGGTCTTCGTCCTTCGTCGGAACATTATTGCTGCGGCTGCGGTTATTGCGGCCGGACTGCTCTGCCTTGGGGGCGCGGGGCGCACGGCCTGCGCCGCTCTGCTCATTGCGGTTGTTGCTGCGGCCACTGCGGTTCTCATTGCGCTGGCTGTTCTGCTGTGCAGGCTGAGCCGGGCGGGCGCTGCGGTCGTTCCGCTCATTGCGGGGGCTGCGGCCTGCACCATTGCGGCCATTGTTCTCGCTTCGCTGGGCGGGCTGGCGGTTCTGCATCGCGGTAGGAATGGTCTGGGCCGGAACGGCGGGGATGGCAGCGTTTTTCTTGGCAGAACGGAGCGGGGTGGCCTCCGGGGCGCTCACAAAGTGGGGGTCGAACTTCGGCTGGGCGTTGCTGCCGCGGCCTGCGCCCTGTGCAGGGGCATTGCCCTCGCGGCGGGGTCGGTTGTTATTGTTACGGCGGCTGTTGTCGCGTCCGCCGGGGGTGCGCTTGTTATCATCCATGAGTTGTTCCTCTTTTGCTTCGATTTTGGGAGCCTTCTGCTTTTTTGCCGCAGAGGGCTTGGCCGCACTCTTTTTTTCGGGCGCAGCGGGTTTGGCGGCTTTTTCCGCCTTGGGAGTTTCAGCCTTTTCGGGGGCAGGCTGTTCGGCCTTGGGCTTGCGGCCCCGCACCGGCGGGGCTGCTTTTACGGGGGCGGGTACGCCGTCCCACGGGTGGCCGGACACCACCGGTATCTTCCGGCGGTTGAGCTTTTCGATGCCGGCCAGATATTCCATCTCCTCGGGTGCGCAGAAGCTCACTGCCGTGCCATCTGCGCCCGCGCGGGCGGTGCGGCCGATGCGGTGGACGTAAGTCTCCGGCACCTCGGGCAGGTCGTAGTTGAACACATGGGAGAGCTCGCTGATGTCGATGCCGCGGGCGGCGATGTCTGTGGCCACCAGCACCCTGGTCTTGCCCTCCTTGAAGCCTTCCAGCGCCGCCACACGGGCGGTCTGGCTCTTGTTGCCGTGGATCGCAGCGGCGGTGATGCCCTGCTTGGTCAGATCGCGGGCGATCTTATCCGCGCCGTGCTTGGTGCGGCTGAACACCAGCGCATTCTGCACCGGCGGGGTCAGGTTCTTGATGAGCCAGGGCAGCAGGAACTTCTTGTTGCCCTTCTCGACGAAATACAGGCTCTGGTCGATGCGCTCCACCGTGCTAGACACGGGGTCCACCTTCACGAAGGCGGGGTCGTGCAGGATGCCTGCGGCCAGCTGCTCGATCTCTTTGGGCATGGTGGCGCTGAACATCAGGTTCTGGCGCTTTGCGGGCAGCTTTGCGATGACCTTCTTCACGTCATGCACAAAGCCCATGTCCAGCATCCGGTCGGCCTCATCCAGCACGAAGACCTCGAGGTTCGACAGGTCGATATGGCCCTGTCCGATGAGGTCGTTCAGACGGCCCGGGCAGGCGATGAGGATGTCCACGCCCTTTCGGATGGCCTCCACCTGCGGGGCCTGGCCCACGCCGCCGAAGATGACGGTGCTGCGCAGTTTGAGGTACTTGCCGTAGGCGTCGAAGCTCTCGCCGATCTGGAGGGCCAGCTCACGGGTGGGGGTGAGGATGAGGGCGCGGACAGCGCCCTTCTTGCGGGGGGCGGCGACGCTCAGCCGGTCGAGCATGGGCAGCGCAAAGGCAGCAGTCTTGCCGGTGCCGGTCTGGGCGCAGCCCATCAGATCGCGCCCTTCCAGCACCGGCGGGATGGCCGAAGCCTGAATGGGCGAGGGGGTCTCATAGCCTGCCTCGCTTACAGCCTTGAGCAGGGGGGCGGACAGTTTCAAATCGTTAAAAGTCATGGTTCTCCTTGGTCATTCTTTGATTCTGCGGCACTCGATGTAATACCGCTTTTCCTCCGCATGGCCCATGCTGAAGGTCTTGCGGGGCAGCACGCCGCCCATCACGATGCCTTTGAATAGATCGCTCTTCTCGAAGGGCGGCAGCAGGAAGGCCACGCCGCCCTGTCTGGTCAGGGCGCGGACGGCGGGCTCGTCGTGGACGTAATCCACCCGGGCCTCGCTGTGGCGGGCCATAAAGTATTCGATAAATTCGTCCACCGTGCCGACGGTCAGCGGGGCGACGGGGTCCTCGAAGCTGAGGACGTTGGACACATGGGGGCCGGCCAGCGTGAAGGCCTGCTGCTTCGAGTCGCCGAAGCAGATGCCGGCCATGTTGGAGTCGCTCCACGCGATGAGGGCCAGCAGCACCGCGCCGCAGTCCACATTGAAGAGGACGCGGTGGATGGGCTCGATCTCGATCGCAGGCGAATGGACGTTGCACACCTCAGCCAGGCACCAGCGGGCGGGATGGCTTTCCCGCTCCTCAGGGGTCAGGGTGGCTTTCAGCTCCTCCCAGCAGGCTTTGGCTGCGGCCAGCGAATGGTTGCCGTCGCCCACAGCCAGCGTCAGGGGCTTTGCGCCCCTGGCCTGGGGATACTTGGCGTCGAAAGCCTTCTGACTGCCCAGTGCGGCCAGTGCAGCATCGATCTGCGCCAGCATCGCAGGATCTTCCACGGCCCAGCCTGCAATGTGGCCGCCGCCCTGCATCAGCTCGCCCTCGTACAGCTTTTTCAGCTCGCTCTTGTGCGCGCCGATGGGCTCGACGAGGGTGCAGCCGGGGTCGTCGGCCAGCATCATAACATGGGGCGTTTCCAGCGCCGCACCCCGGCGCACGGCCATGCGGGGCGGGATGCGCTCAGTGACGGTGCGCTCGCTGGGCCGGATGGCCGGGCGGGCGCCCTTCTCGTAGCTGTAAGCCTCGAGGTCTATCTTGCCCACGAGGCCCTGACGCACCCGGCCGCTCTGCTCGGTGCGCTCGACGTAGACAAAGCCGTCCACGGCGCGGGTCAGCACGTCGCGGCTGTACTCGTCCATCGCGGCATGGATGTTCTCCACCCGCTGGGCCGCGTCTTCATCCTCGAGGTAGACTTCCGGCAGGATGAGCCGCAGGGTGCTGGGGCAGCCGCCCACAGCGGCGTCTGCCTGCTCCCAGTAGGCGCGGTCGCTGGTAAACTGGTCACAGGCCACGCAGCCCCACTTTTCCAGAGGGATGTTCTCCCCGGGCAGCAGGATGTGGGCCGGACCAAAGCAGGATGCAGTTTTCATAACACATTCCTCACTCTCACATAAATCACCAACAGCAAATGGAGCGCTCTCACTGGAAAATGCCCGCTGCATCGTCCCAGAACACGGCATGCTCCACGCCGGAAGCCGACAGGGTGTCCCGCAGCTCGTTGCGGGCGGTGTCGTCCATGGTCTGCTTTGCGGGGACTTCGACCACGAGGTTCCTGACGCCCAGCGCCGTCGCGGAGCCGCCCACGGTGGAAGCTCCGTCCGTCACCTGACCCAGCGAGTAACCGTACCACAGGGTCACGCTGCCCTCAAAGCGGGCATCCCATGCGGCGATGTCCGCAGCCAGCTGGGCGCTGCGGTCGCGCCCGCCGGTGGAGCCGAAGTCCTGCTTGCCGTTCTGGGCAGAGGGGAACTGGACGTTCTCCAGCAGCACATGGTCAAAGCCCATGCTCTGCACCTCGCCGATGAGGTCGCCGATGAACTGGACGGCCTCGTCGGAATAGGGGTTGAGCCAGGGGTTGCCGCCGGCGGACGCCTTATTATCCAGCCAGAGGTAAGCCTGCCCGGTGTAGCCGATGGCCATATTGCGGTCGGTGCGGGCCGCGATGGGGTCGCGGAAGGCCGCCAGCTTTGCCACCGGCACAAGGCTGTTCTCCTTGAGCACCGAGGCGATGAGGGCCGGGTCAAGGGACGCCCCCTCGATGCTGCCTGCCGCAGCAGCCACCTGAGAGGGATACAGGATATTTCCGGCACTGTCCTTCAGGGTGACGACGGCGTAGACCGCGCCCTGCTGGGCCAGCTGCTGGGCGGCGGCACGCAGGGAAGCTTCATCCTTTGCCGCAGCCGTGTCCAGAACGCCCCAGCTGCCCTCGATGATGACGCCTGCGGGTGCAGCCGGTCCCGATCCCGGCTCCGAGTCCACCCGCACCTCCGAGGAAGCGGCAGGCTCTGCCGTCACTTCCGACGAAGCGGCCGCACTGGACGCTGTCGTCTCAGACGAAGCCGAGAGGTCACGGTTGCGCACCACGGTGTACCAGGTGTGGGTGGCCCAGTCCAGCACATGGGGCGCGGCCAGCCAGCCCACGACCAGCACCACGGCCACCAGCACGATGATGCCGACGGCCTTCTTCACCCACATGCCGGGGCTGTAAAAACTGCGGTGATACCGCTTGACCTTTTTATACTTTGCCATGATCGTCCCTTTCTCCTGCACTCCTCACAGGATCACCGAGTGGCCCGTAAAACCATAGATAGCCAGCGCCAGCACGCCGATGTAGATGAGCGTGATGGGCAGGCCCCGGAACGCCTCCGGGATGGCCTCGCTGCGCAGACGGCGGTCAGCCTCCGTCACCAGCATGACGGCCAGCAGATAGCCCAGGCCGCTGCCGAGGCCGAAGCCCATGCTCTGCTCCAGCGTAAAGCTCTGGGTGCGCTCCACCAGCACCGTACCCAGCACGCCGCTGTTGACCGCCGCCAGCGGCAGGATGCGGAGCAGCTGGCCGCCGTGGCGCTTGCCCCGTGCGGCCCAGAGCACGATAAATTCAAACAGGCTCACCACCGCCACGCAGGCCAGATAGACCAGCGGACGGAGCTGGGCGGGGTTGGACTGGGCGGCGATGAAGCCGCCCGCATAGAACGCCAGCGAAGCCACCAGCACCTGCGTGACACAGAGCAGCAGGGCGAACCACCCGCTGCTGGTGCGCTCGTCGCCCACCAGCTGGACGAGGCGGGACACGCCGAGGCCCCGGGTGAACACCGCGTTCTGTGCAAAGACGGCCAGCACAGCGTAGCTGAAAAATACGCCGACGGCCTGCATCACATCATTCATCCTCAGGCTCCCCTTCTTTCTGGCGGTAGACCGCCATGAGGCCGCGGGCCTCCGATGTCAGATAGTTTTTGTACTTCCTGGCCAGCGTGCGCCAGACGGCACACAGCACGCCCAGCACGATGAAGCCGCCTGCCGGCATACTGGCCATGGGCAGGACGGGACGGCTCAGCACATGGCCGAACACCGTACCGGCGCTCAGCCACTCGCGCACACAGCCCAGCAAAAGCAGCAGCAGGCCGTAGCCGATGGTGATGCGGATGCCCTTGGAGACGGCCTTTTTCATCGTCTCCTGCACGCGGCCGAAGCGATAGGTCAGCAGCGGCTCCACCACCAGCATGGGCAGATAGATGCCCAGCACCAGCAGGCTCACGCCGAACAGCTGGTTCAGGATGGGGTATGCCGCCAGATAGACCACCGCCGCGCTGCCCGAATAGAGGATGCTGCGGGGCAGCAGCTTCTTTTCCAGCTCTGCGTTGGCCGGATGCTCCTCCCGCAGGGGGAACAGGCGGCTCAGCAGGCAGGCCAGCATCCGGGAGGGCGTCAGCAGCAGCGCCACGGCCACGGCCAGCATCAGGGCGTTCTGGCCGCTCGTCGCAAGGACGACCAGCGGCGCAAGGCCCATGCCCTGCATGACCACCGGGTTATTCAGAAAGACGCGGTCATGGTGGAAGAATCTTTCCGGGTCCCGGGTGATGAGTTCTGCAGCATGACGTTTCATTCCGCATCCCCCTTTCCGGTCTTCTTCTCTTTGAAGTATCTGCCGCTCTTTATCAGCTCATGGAGGCGGACTTCGGTGCGGTCGAGCCAGCCGGAGATGCTGTTGACCGCCAGAATGGCGAAGCAGACGCCCGTCTCGTAGACGCCGAAGTAGCGGAAGCCCATCGTAAAGGCTCCCACCATGGCGCCGTAGAGGATGCGGCCCCGCCGGTGGTGGGCGCAGGTGTAGGGCTCATTGAGCAGGAAGACGGCGCTGAAGAGCATCGCGCCCGTCAGCATCTCGTCGCGCACACAGCGCAGGCGGAACACAAGGCCCGCCGTAAAGGCGGTCCCCTCCGTCAGACCCAGCTGGCGCGGGAAGAAGAAGACGATGAGGCCCGCCGTGATGAGGAAGCTCAGAGAGGCGCTCAGCCGCACATCCTTCTGCATCCAGAGGAAGAGGCCGCAGGCCACCAGCACGATGGCTGCACCGGTCCCCATCGGGGCGGCATACTCGCCCAGCACCAGCGACAGGGCGCTGATGTTGATGAGGCCGCCGCTGCGCAGGGTGTCCGAGATGGTGCTGGATGTTGCCACGCCGGAGGCGTCCCAGAGCGGGATATTGGCGTATGGGGCCGGATAGCGGAAGACCTGCTCCGGCCAGGACACTGCCGCCACCGCGTAGCCCACGGCGGCGGGGTGGAAGGGGTAGCTGCCATAGCCGCCGAAGACCTCTTTGCCGATGAGAGCACCGGCCAGAATGGCGGCGGCGAGGACATACCAGTCCACCGTCGCAGGCATCAGCAGGGTGATGACGAGGGCAAAGCTCTCGTTGGAATAATCCCCGGCCTGATAGACGCGGCGGCGCAGCAGAGAGATGAGCCGGTCGCACAGGTTGCCCATCAGCACCGCAAAGCCGCAGAGCAGCAGCGGGCGCAGGCCGTAGAGGTAGCAGGAGACGCAGAGCAGCGGCACACAGAGAAAGCAGATGTGCTTATAGTATCTGCCGGTGCGCTGGAGTTCTTCCTCCTGCAGCCGGATCAATGCTTCATCCATGGGCAGTCCCCTCTCAGAGAGCTGCCATCGCACGGACGGCCGCGGCGGGGTCGGCGGCGCCAAAGATGGCGCTGCCCGCCACCAGCACGTCCGCACCGGCGGCGACGCACTGCGGAGCGGTGGCGGCATCCACGCCGCCGTCCACTTCCAGCAGGAATTTCAGGCCACGGCGGTCTTTTTCCGCCTTGAGCCAGCGGAGCTTGTCGAGGGCCGAGGGCATGAACTTCTGGCCGCCGAAGCCAGGCTCCACGCTCATGACCAGCACGAGGTCCAGCTGGTCGAGGTAGTAGCCCAGCTCTTCCACCGGGGTGCCGGGCTTGATGGTCATGCCCACCTTGCAGCCCTGGGCCTTGATGGCGTCGATGGTCTCCTGGATGTCGTCGTCGCACTCGAGGTGGAAGTTGAGCAGGCTGGCACCGGCCTTGGCAAAAGCCTCGGCGTACTGCTGGGGGTGGGTGATCATCAGGTGGACGTCATAGAAAGCATCCGGCAGGGCCTTGTGCAGGCTCTTGAGCACCGGGACGCCAAAGCTGATGTTCGGCACGAAGTGGCCGTCCATCACGTCATAATGCAGCATCTGCGCACCGGCATCCAGCACCATACGGCAGTCTGCGCCGAGATGGCTAAAGTCAGCCGAAAGGATAGAAGGACTGATCGTTGTCATTTTATTTTACTCCCCGTTATTTTTTAGAGAATTTTTGTAATTTTGCTCTGCCGCCGTCCCTGCGGCATCTCCCACAGGAGCAGTCGGCATAGTCGATTATAGTTTACATGAAAACAGCGAAAAAATCAAACCCGCCGCCGTGTTTTTCACGGAAAAGACGTAAAGTTCTGCGTATCTTCCCTCTTCCACAATGCAAAAAGCAGCCAGACCGCTCCTTTGAAGGGCAGTCTGACCGCTGTGAAGTTAGTCTACCGGCTTCATGCTGGCCGGGTCTTCCACCGCACCGGGGCGGCCGCTCTCGTCGGGCAGACGCTTCATGCCGCCGGGGTTGGGAGGCTGGACGGGCAGGGTGAAGACGAACCTGCACCACTCGCCCTGCTTGCTCTCCACCCGTATCTGGCCGCCGGAGAGGTTGACCAGCACCTTGCAGATGTTCAGGCCGAGACCTGCGCCCCGGGCGTGGAGACCCCGGGACTGGTCTTCTTTGTAGAAGCGCTGGAAGACGTAGGGCAGCGCCTCGGGGCTGATGCCCTGGCCGGAGTTCCAGATGGAGACTTCCACCTCCGGGCCCAGCCTCTCCACCCCGAAGCGGATGGTGCCGCCTGCCGGGGTGAACTTGATGGCGTTGTCCAGCAGATTGTAGGCCACCTGATGGATGAGGTCGGGGTCGGCATAGACCAGCACCTTCTCATCCATGGTCAGGCCGTCAATGTCTATCATGCCGTCGTTGATGCGCTGCTCCGCCGAGAGGGCCACGCCGGTCAGCGTCTCCCAGATGTTGAACATCCGGGCGTTCACCTGATATTCGCCGCTCTCCAGCTTCGAGAGGTCCAGCATATTCTGGATGAGGCGCGCCAGACGGCCCGTCTCCTCACTGACCAGCTGTAAGTAGTGGTTCTGCATATCGGGCGGGATGGTGCCGTCCAGAATGCCGTCGATGAAGCCCTTGATGGTGGTCATGGGGGTGCGCAGCTCGTGGGCAATATTGCCCATGAACTGGCCCCGGGAGTTGTCGTTGGACTGGATATTGTCCGCCATCTTGTTGAAGGTGCGGGCCAGGTCGGCCACTTCGCCTTCGCCGTCCACGCCCTCGACCCGGACGGACAGGTCGCCGCCGCCGAAGCGCTGGGCCGCATCCGTCACCTTCTGGATGGGGTCGGTGAGCTTATGCATCATCACCTTGGTGAGGACGCTGGCCACCAGCAGCATCAGACAGGCCGAGAGGAAGAAGTTCGAGAAGAACTCCTTGCGGAACTCCACCAGCCGGTCGCCCGACGAGCAGAGGAAAAGGTAGCCGGTACACTCGCCGCTCTCGCTGCGCATCTCATGCACCGAGATGTAGCTCTTCTCGGTCAGTACACCGTCCAGCGTACCGAAGATGTGATAATTCTCCTTGGCCTTGGCCGACTTTTCCAGCACGGACGCCTCTACCACATCCCCGGCCAGATCGTCCGGGTCTGAGGCCAGCACCACGTTGCCGTCGCAGTCGGTGAAGAACAGGTACACTTCCGCGCTCTCGCCGATGAGCTCGAGCTTGGTGTTCAGGGCTTCCAGTTCTTCGCCTTCCGGCAGAGCGGCTTCCTGCACCAGATGGGACGCCGTGCGCTGGGCCACATTGACCACTTCGTCCAGCACGTCGTACCGCTCCTGTGCGAAGTAGTTGCTGAACAGCACCAGCTCCGAGCCGCCCATGATCACCGTGCCGAAGATGAGCAGGGTGCTCATGAGCGAGAAGAACGCAACGGAAACACTTTTGCGCATTACTGACGCACCTCGAATTTATAGCCCACGCCCCAGACGGTCTTCAGCTCCCATTTATCGGAAGCACCGGCCAGCTTCTCGCGCAGGCGCTTGACATGGACGTCGATGGTGCGGCTGTCGCCGTAGTATTCGAAGCCCCACACCTCGTCCAGCAGCTGGTCGCGGGTGTAGACCCGGTTGGGGTGAGAGGCGAGGCAGTTCAGCAGTTCCAGCTCCTTCGGGGGAGCTTCCACCACCTTGCCCTTGACCCGCAGCTCGTAGCTGTTCATGTCGAGGCGGAGGTTGTCGAACTCGATGACGCCCTCGGAGCTCTCGGTCTGGGACGTGGTGACGGTACAGCGGCGCAGCACCGCCTTGATGCGGGCCACGACCTCTTTGGTGTCGAAGGGCTTGACCATGTAGTCGTCTGCGCCCAGCTCGAGGCCCAGCACCTTGTCAAAGGTCTCGCCCTTGGCCGTCAGCATCATGACCGGGGTGTTGCCCAGCTTGCGGATGCGGCGGCAGACCTCAAGGCCGTCCATCCTGGGCATCATGACGTCCAGCAGCACCATGTCGGGCTTGAGCTGGTTGAACTTTTCAAGGCCCTCTTCGCCGTCGTTGGCCGTCGTGACCTGATAGCCCTCCTTGGTCAGGTAGAGCCGCAGCAGCTCGCAGATGTTGGTATCGTCGTCCACAACGAGTATCTTTTCGTTTGCCATGTGAGTGTTCCTCCTCTATCCAGTCCAAAGCCAGCCCCCGCCGGGCGCTGGCCGCAATTTTGATGTTGACCTATATTTTATTATACGGGACAGTTATGACAAAATAAAGAAGGTTTTGTATGATTTTTGAATCTTTGGCAGACAAAGAGGGCGGGAGAAGCAATATAAATACACCAAAAGGGGCCTCCTTTACAGGAGGCCCCTTTTGCATATCACGGGCTGGTCAGAATGGGGGACGCAGCCCGGTTTCTGGTATTTTCAGGGAAATGCGCTCAGATCCTTTGAAGCGGTCTTTACAGGACGGGGGTCTGGATGTTGTCGTTGTTCTTGATGCCGTGCTTCTCGGCGTAGCCGGTCAGCATCAGGGTCAGAGCGCCGTCGCCGGTGACGTTGCAGGCAGTGCCGAAGCTGTCCTGCAGGGCGAAGATGGCGAGCATCAGAGCGGTGCCGGCGTCATCGAACATCAGAACGCCGGTGATGAGGCCCAGAGAAGCCATGACGGTGCCGCCGGGGACGCCGGGAGCGCCGATGGCGAAGATGCCGAGCAGGGCGCAGAAGAGGAGCATGGTGCCGATGCTGGGCAGGTGGCCGTAGAGGATCTTGGAGATGGTCATGCAGAAGAAGACCTCAGTCAGGACAGAGCCGCAGAGGTGGATGTTGGCGAACAGGGGGATGCCGAAGCTGACCATATCCTTGCGCAGGACCTTGCTCTTGCGGGCGCAGTCCAGAGCGACTGCCAGGGTGGCGGCGCTGGACATGGTGCCGACAGCGGTCAGGTAAGCGGGGCCGTAGTGGCGGAGGACTTCCCAGGGGTTCTTGCCGGAGTATGCACCGGCCAGCAGGTACAGGACAGCCAGCCAGATATAGTGGCCTGCCATGACGATGAGGATGATCTGGATGAAGGCAGGCAGCTGGTGGGTGATCATGCCCTCATAGCTCAGGTTGCAGAAGGTAGCGGCGATATAGAAGGGCAGCATGGGGATGATGATCTTGCCGACGATGTCCAGCACGATGTTCTGGAACTCGCCGAGGAAGTCGCAGGTGAGCTTGCTGTTGGTCCAGGTAGCGGCCAGACCCACCAGAACGCTGAGCACGAGGGCGCTCATGACGCTCATGATCTGGGGGATGTTCAGCTCGAACACGACGTCGGGCAGGGTCCGCAGACCGGCCACCTCAGTGTCGATGGACAGGTGCGGGATGAGGGCGTAGCCTGCGCCGGTGCTCATGAGGGCTGCGCAGACAGAGGAAACGTAAGCGATCACGATCGCCACGCCCAGCAGGCGGGAAGCGTTCTTGCCCAGCTTGGTGATGGACGGGGCAATGAAGCCGATGATGATGAGCGGCACGCAGAAGGTGATGAGCTGGCCCATGATATACTGTAAGGTGACGACCACCTTCATGACGCTCTCCGGGAAAACCTGGCCCAGGATGACGCCGATGATGATACCGAGAAGCAGCCGGAACGGCAGGTTATTGAATAGCTTTTTCATAATAATTTACCCCTAATTCTCCTGCGCTTCGGGCGCAGGGTGTTTTTTGCAGGATGCGGATGCAGGCTTGCCAGGGTGTTGCGAGGACGCTTATTCGGCGTCCGGAGCATGTTCTTTGTTGAGCATCAGATCGAGGATAACGCTGTCGCTGGTGCCGTGGGTGCTGAGGATGGCGAAGTTGTCCAGCGTGCGCTCCACGTTCTCTTCCACGATGCCGTCGGTGCTCTGGACGCGGACGCCGCGGGTACCCATGGCCGCTGCCTGACAGGCGGCATTGACGCAGGTGGAAATTTTCAGGGCGCAGTCGGCCTTTGCGCCGTCGCACACCATGCCGGTGACATTGCCCACCATGTTCTGGATAGCGCAGCATATCTCATGGTAGCCGCCGCCCAGCAGGTATGTAATGCCGCAGGCCGCGCCGGTGCCGGCGACGGTGGCGCCGCACAGGTTGCTCAGACGGCCAAACTTCGACTTGATACGGATGGCGATGAGGTTCGACAGGGTGACGGCACGCAGCATGGTGGGCTCGTCGATGTCCAGCCAGTGGGCAGCAGCCACGACGGGCATCGTCGCAGTGATGCCCTGATTGCCGCTGCCGGAGTTTGCCACCACCGACACTGGAGCACCTGCCATACGGGCGTCTGCGCCCGCAGCGGCGGCTATCATGGAGTTGGTGGTCAAATCGCGGGTCATGAGGCCCTTGCGGCAGTTGAGGTCGAGGTTGCGGCCGATGGCGAGGCCGTATTCCTTCGAGAGGCCCTCATCGCTGATGACGGAGTTTACCTTCACGGCACTGCGGATGATGTCGATGGGGTCGTTCATCGGGTCGAGCTCTTTGGTGCAGTAGTCCCAGATGGAGCGGACGGTCAGGAAGGACGCGATCTGCTCCGGGGAGACCACATCGCTGTCGCCTGCGGCGGCGGTGTCCGTGTCCCGCTTGTCGAGGGTGGCCACCCCGTCCTGCTCCACCAGCACGACGTTGGTGTGCAGGTCGCGGACGATGGCACGGCCCGTATGGCCGCCGCCCTTGGCAATGACCTCGATGTAAAGCTTCTGCGGCACCTGCGCCACATTCACCCTGACCTTGCCGGCTTTGACCAGCGCGGCGGCAGATTCCACCGTCTCGCGGGGGACGTGGTTCATGACTTCCAGCAGATAGACCGGGTCGCCGCCCAGCGCACCGATGGCGGCGGCATAGTCCATGCCCTCGTAATCGGTGCCGGGGATGCCCGCCGACATGGCGTTCTTGATGATGTTGATGCTGGCGTTGACCGTGATCTCTTCGGCCTTATCCACACCGGCCTTCCGCAGGGCCTGACCCGCCTCGGCGGCAGTCAGCGCCACAGCGCCCGGCTCGGTGCAGCCGGTAGCCAGCTCCATCTCACTGTTCAGGATGCGAATGAACATGTTCTGTTCCATAGTGTTGCACCGTCTCTTTCTCTTATAGGATGCTCTGTTACTTCACGGCGATGCATTCGATCTCCAGCGGTGCGCCTTTCGGCAGTTTCGCCACCTGCACGGCGCTCCGCGCGGGGAAGGGCTGGGCGAAGTATTCGCCGTAGACTTTGTTCATCTCAGCAAAGTCGTTCATGTCGGCCAGAAAGACCGTGGTCTTGACCACATCGGCCAGGGTCATACCCTGCTCGGCAAGGATGGCCTGGATGTTCTTGAGGGACTGTGCGGTCTGGGCCGCGATGCCCTCGGGGATGGCCCCGGTGGCGGGGTCGATGGGGAGCTGGCCGGAGACGTAGACCGTCTGGCCTGCTGCGATGCCCTGCGAATACGGCCCGATGGCGGCGGGTGCCTGTGCAGTGGCGAGTGCCTGTTTCATAATTCTCTCTCCTTTTTCCGAATTGCAGGGGCATCGCTTGCCTTGATGCCCTTTGTCCTGACCCTATCCTAACGCGGCGGGCGTCAAAAGTCAACAATTTTCTCTCTCGATGAGAAATTATTATCACTTGTGACAAATCCCGCGGATATTTTGAAGCACTTTCACGAAAATGCATTGAGTTTTCCATTTCTCATTGTCAATAACACGCGAACGTGATATGATATAGGCAGCAGGATGAGAATAAATTCTCATCATTTCCCTCATGAAACAACGTGGAAAGTGGTGACATACATGGATGCACGGCTGGAACCCTATCGGACACTCGTTTCGTTTCTGGGCGAGGCGCTGGGGCCGGACTATGAAGTGGTGCTGCACGACCTGACCAGCGAGGAAGGCACCATCGCAGCCATCGTGAACAACAACATCAGCGGCCGCACCGAGGGCGCACCGCTGTCCAATATGGCCCTGCGGTTCATCCACGGCAAAGTCTACGAAAATCAGCCCTATGTGGCAGGCTATCAGGGCGCGTCGCAGGCCAAGGGGCGGCTGCGCTCCTCCACCATGTTCATCAAGGACGGCAGCGAGCTTATCGGGATGCTCTGCATCAACTTTGACGCCGCCAAGTACAGCCGGATGGCGCAGGAGCTTCTGGCCCTCTGCGGGGCCCATCAGGAGCCCGGCCCCAGCGTTGGGGTGGAAAACTTCGTCAGCAGCCTGCCCGACGCAGTGCAGGCCGCCATCACTGACGTGACCGGCAGCGCTCTGCCGCCCGACCGGCTGACGATGGACGAAAAGATCCGCATCGTGGAAGACCTGCAGCAGGCGGGCATCTTCTACATGAAAGGCGCGGTCAGCGAGGTGGCGGCACAGCTGGGCTCCTCGGAAGCGACCATCTACCGCTATCTGAGCAAGCTGAAAGACTGATACATACAAAAACGAGGGATGGCTCTGAAGCCATCCCTCGTTTTGATATACTGGTAATTATGCGTACAGAACGCAGCCGAGGACCTTCTTGCCGAAGCTCTCGAGCTTTGCCTTCTGTGCGCGGAGCGAAGCGTGAGTAGAAACAGCGCAGTCTGCTGCAAGGACAACGACATCCACTTTGGCAGCCTCAGAGACCGTTGCCGAAGACTGCAGGATACTGCCGGAAACAAGGATATTCTTGCCGTCCAGCTCGCCGGAAGCCTTCAGAGCCTCGCCCAGAGCAGTCAGCTGATCCCCGGCAATGTCGCCGGTCAGCAGGATGTTCTCAGCCTCCGGCACACGGTTGCGGATGGTCGCCGCGATGAGGCGGGTCATCTCAGCATCGGCACTGCCGTCCGGCCGCTTCTCCATCTTGTTGAGAGAGGCATCCATGCCCTTGGCGGACTTGGACGCTGCGTTGGCCAGCGTACCCAGCACGCCCACGCCGCAGCTGCTCTGGAGGTCCTCGCTGACACAGACCTTGTCCTCCATCAGGAAGCGGACGACTGCCACGCCTGTCACAGCCACGATGCCCAGCAGGAAGCCGGTAAGAACGAACTTCTTGGCACCGCTGCTCTGCTTGGGCTCCTCGGGCTTTTCCTGTGCGGCGAGGTCCTGATCTGCAGTCTCGATGCTCTTTTCCAGCAGCTCATGATTGTTCTGCAGGTCTGTCAGATTGTTCTGCAGGCTGATCATGTTATCACGGGTATCCTGCTGGCTGTCGCGCAGCCAGGTCAGCACAGTGGTGCTGTCACTGCGGGAGACCTGCTTGGTATTATGGCCGCCCACGGTCGTCTCGATGTTTTCGCGGACTGCCTCCATCCGCTTGAGCATCAAATCCATGATGCGGCCCGCCTCATCAGCATCTTCACCATAAGTCGTGATGGTCAGCAGACGGGTATCGTTGTCCACAGAAACACTGATAAGTTCACGCATATAGCGTTCTTCCATGCTGAACTGGTCCGCAATGGTGATGATGGACTCATGGCTGGTCAGCAGGCTGTTGTAAGCACTGAGGACGGCGCTGGTGTAGTCCGGGTTCTGGTAGTCCATACCAGGCATGATCTTATAATCGGTGGTGATATAGAAGCGGGTCTCCGAGGTATAGACATTGTACGGGTCGAGCTTCTGGCGCACCGACTTGTCGATATACTCCTGTGCATTGTCGATGTCGAACTGGGCGCGCACCTGATCCGCCTCGTTCTGGTTCAACTGCTGCTTATAGCTGGTGACATCCGTGTCGTGCTTCGTCTGGGCCTCACGGTACTCGACCATGTCCTCTTCGTACTGCTGCTCTGCGCTGGTGCGGGGGACTTCCTCGCCGTTGGCGATGGCCTCATCGATGGCGCGCTGGTTCAGCATTCCCTTCACCACGCTGAAGCCGCCGAACAGCACGGCGCAGATCACCGCTGCGGCGGCCATCTGCTTGTACCTATGGGCGACCGCAAAGAACAGCGAGACCAGATCGATCTCCTGCTCCTGATTTTCTGCCTTGTAATTGTCCATACTTTGTGATTCCTCTCCTGTGCTTCTGCTTTTCAGCCTTCCTTGCTCTTTCAGAACAGTCAGCCGTTATACAGCTTGTTTTTCAGCTCTGCATAGCGCTGGCTCTTTTCGGCTTTGTAGGTGCTCATGACCTGATCGGCCAGTTCTGTGCTCTGTCCATTTTCTTTCAGGACCGTGCGCAGCTGGCTCACAATGCGGCCCATCTCCTTGTCGCAATACGACTGCAGCGAGGTGAGCTCACCTGTCTTGGACAGGCAGATCATGATCTTTTTGGTTTTGGTCTGCTGCTCTGCGGGCAGCGTCTTGTACTCAGCCTTTGCCGCAGAGATGCTGGAATTGAGTCCCTTTTCTGCAATGGCTTTCAGCGCGTAGGTCTGCTGGATGAGAGCCTTGACTTCGGCCTCACAGGCTGCCTCCTGCTGCTTTTTTTCCGCCGGAGCCTCGGACGACGAGGCTGCGCTCTGCTCCGTGCCGGATGCAGAGTCTTCCGGCTCGCTGGACGCTGCCGCCTCAGACTCCGTTCTGGCCGGCTGCTCACCGGCGGCGGTCCCCTGCGCCTCGGAGGCTGCAGGCGCTTCATCCGTACCGGTCCGGGTCAGGCTGTCCAGCGTGAGCTCGCCGCTGAGCAGCTGTTCCAGTTCCGCATCTGTGATGGTGACAGATGCCGCTTCATTCGCTTCGTTCTCCGAGAGGGCGGGTTCAGCCGCTGTCACTCTTACCGTATTGAAGATGCTGAAAAAGCCGAATGCACCAGCCGCTGCCAGGCCAAGCAGTGCCAGCAAAGTCTTCCAGCCCCACTTTTTGACCTTTCTCTTTTCCGCGGCCATTAGTTCTTCTTGCTCAGGTAAGTGTCGATCTTCTCGCCCAGGTGGTAGATACCATAGATGTAGCCGATCATACCCATGATCCCCATGCTCTTGAAGTTCTTGAACCAGTTCTGCAGCGGCTCAGTAGAACCCTTCTTGGCGCTGCTCCAGACAGCCGAGCGAGTATCACTCAGGACTGCGTCCCGCAGATAGTCACCGATGAGGTAGTTGAACAGCCCCCAATAATCGGCACCGCCCTCAATATAGATTTTTTCATTTTCCGCAATCACAGTATATTCGACAGGATAATTCATTTTGTTTTCCTTTCTCGGGTCTAGTCCCTCTATTTTACACGATCCCAATGCTTCCCGAGCGCAAAAGGGCAGACTTTCCCCTTCAAAGCACGCTCTTCCATGCATTATATCATAGTTTGCAGGCGCTTTCAACCGATTCGAAAGTGAAAAATCAATCACATATCGCCCATCTGCCCCTTCTTCTGCTTCCGGAAAGGTCTTGAAGAGCCGCCGCAGGCATGATAAAATAGATGTGTATGTAAAAATGACCCGGAGTCATTCTGTAAAATGCTCTGTCATCCATGACTATAAAAGGAGAAATCTGAAATGAAACTCGGTATCGTCGGCCTGCCCAACGTCGGCAAGTCCACTCTGTTCAACGCCATCACCTCCACCAAGAACGCGGAGGCTGCAAACTACCCCTTCTGCACCATCGAGCCCAACAGCGGCATCGTGGCCGTGCCGGACAAGCGGCTGGATAAGCTGGCTGAGATCTGGCAGACCAACAAGAAGACCCCCGCTATCGTGGAGTTCGTGGACATCGCCGGCCTCGTCAAGGGCGCAAGCCAGGGTGCCGGCCTCGGCAACAAGTTCCTCGGCCACATCCGCGAGTGCGATGCCATCGTCCATGTCGTGCGCTGCTTCGACGACGACAACATCATCCATGTCGTGGAGGACGTGACCAAGGCCGAGGCCGTGGACCCCATCGCCGACATCGACGCCATCGACTACGAGCTCATCCTTTCCGACCTCGAAGTCGTCCAGAACCGCGCAGGCCGCATGGCCAAGGCCGCAAAGAGCGGCAACAACAAGGGTGCTGCCGCCGAGGCCGCATGGCTGCAGCAGCTGGCCGCCCATCTGGAATCCGGCAAGCCCGCCCGCAGCTTCGACTTCGACGAGAACGACGCCGAGCAGCAGACCGTGCTCCACGAGATGGGCCTGCTGAGTGCAAAGCCCGTCCTCTACGCTTGCAATGTGGGCGAGGACGACCTGATGGAGGGCATCGAGAACAACAAGTACGTCCCGCTGGTGGCTGCACGCGCCAAGGAAGAGGGCGCACGCTACATCCCTATCTGCGCCAAGACCGAGGAGGACATCGCCGACTACAGCCCCGAGGAAAAGAAAGCCTTCCTCGCCGAGATGGGGATCGAAGCAAGCGGCCTCGACAACCTCATCACCGCCAGCTACGACCTGCTGGGCCTCATCTCCTTCCTGACCGACGGCAAGAAGGAGTGCCGCGCCTGGACCATCCGCAAGGGTACCAAGGCTCCGCAGGCTGCCGGCAAGATCCACAGCGACTTTGAGCGCGGCTTCATCCGCGCCAGCGTCATCGCCTACAGCGACCTCGAGGCCCACGATTTCGATTACGCTGCCGTCAAGGCCAAGGGCCTGCAGCGCACCGAGGGCAAGGAATATGTCGTGAAGGACGGCGATGTCATCGAGTTCCTGTTCAATGTGTAAGGAGAGTTTATGATTTTAGGTATCATGGGCGCAATGCCCGACGAAGTGGACCAGCTCTGCGCCAGGCTGGAAAATGTCACGGTCGAGCCCTACGGCGGCGTGGAATATCACAAAGGCACACTGGCCGGCAAGCAGGTGGTCGTCTGCTGTGCAGGCATGGGCAAGGCCAACGCCGCTGCCACCACCCAGGTGCTCATCACCAAGTTCGGTGCTGAGAAGATCATCTTCTCCGGCATCGCAGGCAACATGACAAGCAAGATCGGCATTGGCGACGTAGTCATCGGCAAGACAGTGCTTTACCACGACGCTCAGCTGGATATGATCTGCCAGAATCCGCCTTTCCTGAAGGAGTACACCGGCGACCCGGCCCTTATCGCCGCCGCCGAGAAAGCCTGCGCCGACGCAGGCGTCAAGGCTCTGGCAGGCAAGATCGCCACCGGCGATATGTTCGTGGGCGACAGCGCCACCAAAGCCGCCATCGAGGCCAAATGCGCCCCCGACTGCGTGGAGATGGAGGGCGCGGCCGTGAGTCAGATCGCCGCCAAGAACGATGTGCCTTGCGTCATCCTCCGCGCCATGAGCGATAACGCCGACGAGGACGGCCATGAGGTGCTGGTGGTCAAAAAGTTCAGCATCACCGAGTACGTCGCCACCGCGACCAAGATCGTCGCCGCGATGGTCGAATCTCTCTAATTTTAGCTGCGAAAAGCTCCTGCCTCATCCGGGCAGGAGCTTTTTCTATTGCAGCATCTAAAAAATCTGCTGCGAAGCAGCAAATCGGAGAAGCGAGAAAAAAGCGCAACAGCGACGACCGCCGCCAGTGGCGGAAACAGGGAGGAGCTGTTGGGACAGCGGCCAGCAGGATGCGAGCGGCAGCGAAGCAGACGCTGGGAGCCGCAACCCGTCTTAGCGAAGCGGCTAGCTTTTTTCCGTTTCGACTTCCCCTTCGGGGTCTGAAAGGGGCGAGCAGCCCCTTTCCCGTGCCCGCGCCTCGGAAAAGCGGCGCTTTTCTGGTTCTCTTTTGGCGCGCAAAAGAGAACTTAGCTCCGTTACAGGTACTGCTCCAGCTTCAGCCTGTTATCCTCCTCAAAATCCTGCAGCTTCTGCATCAGCCTCTTCGACCCCGGCGCGGCGTCCGGGTAGTCCTTCTGGGATTTGATGCAGTCCACCACGCCCATGCCGCTGCCCTGGGTGAGCATCTCGGCGAGGTTGCGGGTGGATTTGTCGGTGATGGTCTTCATGCCGATGCTCACCTTGGTGTTGAGCTTCGCCATAGCGCTCTGGCCCTGGGCCGAGCCGCCGCAGGCGTCGATGGCGGCGTGGGCCTCCTGATTGAGCTGGCGGTAGATATTGCGCTGGCGCAGAAGCTCCGCCTTGAACTGCTCATCCTCCGCCATCGGCACGAGCTGGTCGAGGGTATTCTTCCCCATCTCGGTGTTCTGCACGATGGCTTCCAGCATATTGAGATTGTCGTTTTTCTGGTTTTCCATACAAAAATCCCCCTTTTGAGGGTAGTTTCTCTCAAAAGGGGGACTCTTATGCATTATTCGCCGTCGTAGATGCGGTCTCCGCCTGCGGTCTGTGCAGCGGCCAGCCGCTTCTCGCACAGGTCATAGAGGGCATCCCAGTTCTTACAGCGCACCTCGCGGGTGCCAGCCACGCCGATGGACTGGGTGAACGGCACCCGGCGCATCAGGCCCACCGAGGCCACACACTCCTTGGGCATCTCGGCGTAGATGGCTTTCAGCTCCTCTTCCAGCTCACGGCGGGTGCGGTCGGCGCAGCCGATGGCGAACAGGGTATCGCTCAGGCGGCAGACCACCCGCTCAGCAGGCTGGTCAAAGTGCTTTTTCCACTGGTTTGCCACAAAGCAGACCAGCTGGCCCATGACGGCGTCGCTCTCCCGCGCGGAAAGCTTCTCTGCGCCGTCGATGGACACCAGCGCCAGCGCAGCGCAGCGGTGGCAGTCGGTCCACTCATCGAGTTTCGTGCAGAATTCCGTCTCGTAGTAGCGGCGGTTGAACACCCCCGTCACAAAGTCGTGGTTCATGTCGTCGCGGCACATCTCCCGCTCCCGCGGGGTCATCCGGTCTTCGGGCAGATCATTGCCAGCCAGAGGGGCCGTCATCTGCAGCTGCCACACCTTGCCGTCTGCCACGACACAGCGGCGCAGCACACAGTCCACCTGACCGCCGCGCAGCTCGTAGTCCACCATCAGGCCGTCGTCCTGCCAGCAGCGGTCGGCGTCCTCGTCCACCTGCGTCAGGCTCACATCCTGAAACACAGGCCGCGAACTTTCGACGAATTGCCGCAAGTCCTGCTCAGTCCATTCATTTTTCATGCGTTTTTCCCCATTTTATACACCGGGTCTTCCTTCCCGGTGCTCTGCCTTTTCACAGCCGAGCCTGTTTTCATGGCCAGTGTATCGCTGTGAAAATAAGTCTTATATCTGACTGCGTCTCATGCGATTATACCACGATGGCGGGGCGCTTACCAGCAAAACGCACAATTTTCAAAAAGATTTTTTACATTCCCGTCAAATTGAGGTTTTTGCCTCTTTTTCGACCGGCTCCTTGGCGCGGCAGTAGACCTCGCACTCAGCCTGGATACGGCTGGCCAGCGGCTCTGCGTCGAAGCCCTCCGCGGCACGCCAGGTCCAGTTGCCGCCCAGCTTGCCGGGGGTGTTCAGGTGGGCCTCTGCGCCCAGACCCAGCCAGTCGGGCATAGGGATGATGGCCCGGTCAGCCACAGAGCCGAGGGCCGCACGCAGCAGCGCGATGCGGGCGGCGTCCGGCTTGACGGCGGCCACTTCCTTCGCGGTGGGCTTGCAGGGAGTCAGGTGGAGATAAGCGGCGGCGTTGGCCTTTTCCTTCCCGGTGGCGGCGTTCTCCCACCAGTCGGTGAGGGTGGTGTTGTCGTGGGTACCCGGGTAGACCACGCTGTTCTTGACGTAGTTGTGGGGCAGATACTCGTTGTCGCCGCCGCCGAAAGCGAACTGCAAAACTTTCATGCCCGGGAAGGTGCTGTCGGCCAGCAGCTCGCGGACGCTGGGGAACAGCTCGCCCAGATCTTCCGCGATGATGGGCAGCTTACCGAGGGCAGCTTCCAGTGCGTGGAACAAGTCCATCCGGGGGCCGATCTCCCACTTGCCGGTGCAAGCGGTAGGGCTGCCCGCCGGGATGGCCCAGTAGGTGTCGAAGCCGCGGAAGTGGTCGATGCGAAGCAGGTCGTAGATGCCGAGGGCGTGGCGGACACGCCGGATCCACCAGACGTATCCCGTCTGTTTATGATACGGCCAGTTATACAGTGGGTTGCCCCAGAGCTGGCCGTCTGCGGAGAAGTAATCCGGCGGACAGCCGGCCACGCGGGCAAAGCCTCCCTGCGCGTCCAGCTCGAAGAGCTCGCCGCCCACCCATGCATCCACCGAGTCGGCAGAGACGTAGATAGGGATGTCGCCCAGAATTTTCACGCCCTTGGCGTTGGCGTAGTCCTTGACCTTTTTCCACTGGGTGGCAAACTCGTACTGCAGGAACTTCCAGAAGCCGATCTCCTCTTCCTGCTCTGCTGCGAACTTTGCCAGCGCGGCGGCGTCCCGCAGGCGGTACTCCCGGGGCCACTCAATCCAGCTCTTCATGCCGTTGGCGGTCTTGAGGGCCATGTAGAGGGCGTAATCATTCAGCCAGCTGTCGTTGGCAAGGGCGAAAGCGTAGTAGTCGTCGGGGTAGTAGTGGGCGCAGCCGTGGAGACCGGCGTACTTCTCGCGCCATGCGGCGTAGGCGGTGCGCAGCACCTTATAGCGGCTGGTGTAGAGAGTGCCGTAGTCCACCGAAAGCGGGTCATCCCCCCACTTTTCCGCCTTGAGCTGGGCGGCGGTCAGCAGGCCGTCGGCCTTGAGAGCGTCGAGGTCGATGAAGTAGGGGTTGCCCGCAAAGGCAGAACAGCTCTGGTAGGGGCTGTCGCCGTAGCCGGTGGGGCTGAGGGGCAGCAGCTGCCAGATGTGCTGGCCAGCAGCGGCCAGAAAATCCACGAACTTGAGCGCTTCGGCGCCAAAGCAGCCAATACCATAGGGGCCGGGCAGGCTGGACACCGGCATCAGGATTCCACTTTCACGCATGATGATACCTTCCTCGCTTTATATTCCGTTTGGGTTTATGCTGTTTCCTATCATAACATAAGCGAAGACTATTTTCCACAGGCAAAAAACGTGGTATACTTAGTTTTATAGTGGGATAATATCGTTTTTATTACAGGAGGTATCGTGCCATGCAGCGCACGGAAAAATATTTTGAGAACGACGCATTCCGCAAGACTGCCGCCGGGGTCATCCTGGCCGCAGAGGCGGACGCAAAGACGGGCGGCGGGCGCATCGCGCTGGACGGCACGGTGTTCTACCCCGAAGGGGGCGGTCAGCCCGCCGACAGAGGCACGCTTACCCTCGCCGACGGCACGGTGCTCCATGTCACCGACGTCCACGAGACGAACGGCATCATCTGGCACACGGTGGATGCCCTGCCCGAGACCGCACAGCCCGGTGCCGCCGTCACCGGCACCATCGACTGGGAGTGGCGCTTCGACAAGATGCAGCAGCACACCGGCGAGCACATCCTCTCCGGCATCCTGCACCAGATGTTCGGGGCGGAGAACGTGGGCTTCCATATCGGCTCCGACGCCGTGCGGATGGACACCAGTGTCCCCATCTCCGCCGAGGGCCTGCGGGAGGCAGAACTTGCCGCCAACCGCATCATCTGGGAGAATGTGCCGGTGCTCATCACCTACCCCACCCCTGAAGAGCTGGCGGCGCTGACCTACCGCAGCAAAAAAGAGATCGCCGGGCAGGTGCGCATCGTGACCATCCCGGGCGCGGACGTCTGCGCCTGCTGCGGCACCCACACCGCCGCCACCGGACAGGTGGGACAAATCAAGATCCTCACCTCTGAGAACTACAAGGGCGGTGTCCGGCTCAGCGTCGTCTGCGGCGGACGCGCCCTGCGGGAAGCGCAGGCCATGCGGAGCCGTCAGGCCGACATCGGCGCACTGCTCTCGGCTAAGGCCGACCAGACCGCCGTGGCGGTCCACCGGGTGTACGACGAGTACACGGCCCTGAAATTCGCCCACTTCGGCCTGTGCAGTCAGCTCTTCGATGCACTGGCCGCACAGCTTGGCCCCGACGAAACGGCCATCCGCACCGTTCCCGGCCTCGACCCGGACGGCCTGCACCGTCTGGCTGCACGGCTGAGCGAGGCCACCACCGGCCTCTGCGCCGCTCTGACGCCCAGCGAGAAGGGCACCGGCTACTGCATCGCGCAGACCGGCGGCGACGTCCGCGCCCTGACCAAAGCCCTCAACGCCGCCCTGAACGGACGCGGCGGCGGCAAGCCCGGTATCTGCCAGGGCAGCTGCGCCGCCACGCCGGAGCAGGTAGAGGAATTTTTGAAGAAAAATCTGTAAGTACAAACTTTTCACGTCACAAGGAGAATACTATCTTATGAGAATGCGTTTCAAGCCCTACGCCCACGACGAACTGATGGCCGCTGATTTCCACGTCCACGAGCCCCTTATCTGGGGCGGCAAGTGGCACAGCCAGTATGCCCGCCCGGAGCAGCCTTTCGTGCTGGAGCTGGGCTGCGGCAAGGGCGGCTTCATCTCCCAGCTGGCCTCTGCCCACCCCGAGAACAACTATCTGGGCATCGACATCACCGACAAGGTGCTCATCCTCGCAAAGCGCAAAATCGAAGCCGCTTACGCCGAGGCAGGCCGCCCCATCGACAATGTCAAGATCATGAGCACCGACATCGAGCGCATCAAGGGCGTCATCACCCCGGAGGACACCGTCAGCCGCATCTACATCAACTTCTGCAACCCGTGGAGCAAGAACGCTTCCTCCAACAAGCACCGCCTCACCTACCCCCGTCAGCTCATCCAGTACCGCGATTTCCTCAAGGACGGCGGCGAGATCTACTTCAAGACCGACGACGATGACCTGTTCCGCGACAGCCTGACCTACTTCCCCGCTTCCGGCTACGACATCGTCTGGCAGACTTACGACCTCCACGAGAACGAGCCGGAGTGGAACATCCGCACCGAGCATGAGGGGATGTTCACCGAGATGGGCATTAAGATCAAGGCCCTCATCGCCCGCAAGAAGGCCGGCGACGACTCCGTGACCTGGGTGGAGCCGAAGGTGCTCAAGAAGCTGGCCGCGCAGGCGGAGGCCGAAGCTTCGGCCAAGGCCGAGGGTGAAGGCAATGTCTGACCCTTGTGAATACTGCCTGAACAACCAGCAGGACGAATATGGCAGCTGGTACTGCGCCGAGGGCGGCGCACTGGATGAGGACGAGATGGCCCGCTATCTCTCCCATACCACTTCGGCCTGCCCTTACTTTGAGCCGGGCGATGAATATAAGATCGTCCGCAAACAGAACTGACTGGAGGTGTCCCCTTGTCGTTTTTTCTTAATACGACAGTCTGCGGTTTCTCGCTTTATCATATCCTTGCGTTTTTCCTCATCTACTCCTGCCTGGGCTGGTGCGTCGAGGTGGTGTATGCCGCCGCCACCACCGGCCAGCTGGTGAACCGGGGCTTCCTGAACGGCCCGGTCTGCCCTATCTACGGCTTCGGCATGATACTGGTGCTCTTCTTCCTCACACCGCTGGAAGATGACCTGTTGCTGCTGTATCTCGGCGGCGTCATCCTGCCCAGTGCCTTGGAGCTGGTGGGCGGATGGGCGCTGTATAAGCTCTACCGCACCCGCTGGTGGGACTATACCGACAAACCCTTCAACATCGGCGGCTATGTCTGCCTTGAGTTCTCGCTGATGTGGGGCGTGGGTGCCATGGTGATGGTCAAGGTCATCCATCCCACCATTGCCGCGCTGGTGAACATCATTCCGCCGCTGGTGGGCTTTGTGCTGATGTGTCTGCTTTACGCGGTGTATGCCGCTGACGTGGTGGCAACCGCCATCGCCGCCTCCGACCTCGCCCGGGAGCTGGACGCTCTCGAGAAGGTGGCCGACAGTATGCATGCTGTCAGCGACGCCATGACCGAGATCCTTGGCACCACCGCACTGGACATGGACCAGAAGATGGACGAGAGCCGCCTGCAGCTCAAGCTGGCCGCCGCCGAGGCCCGGGACAGCTACGACAAGCTGTCGCCCCGTGAGGCCGCTTCCACCATGCGCACCCGCGCCGATGAGGCCATGGAGGCCGCACGCCGCGCCTCCCAGACTGCCCGCCTCAACGCCGCCGAAGCGGCCAAGGCCGTCAAGCTGGCCGCGCAGGGCAAAGCCGAGCAGACCACCGCATTCCTGCAGCTGGAACAGCTCAAGGAAGAGCTGGCAGCCCGTGCGCAGGTCATGCAGGCCCGCACCCGCCGCGGCACCCATCTGCTGGGCAAGGGCCGTATGCTCCGCGCCTACCCCAAGCTGAAGCACGGTCAGAGCAACCGCTCCCTCAGCAGCCTGCTCGAGCAGCTCGAGGACGAATATCCCGACTCCTTCAACGGATTCGGCATCCAGTAAAGATAAAAAAATACGGCTGGGACGCTGTCCCAGCCGTATTTTTTTATGCAGATTAAGCCCAGAGATTTTCCGGGTAAAGGCCGTCGGCCGTCTTTTTGGCGATGGCTTCCACCACCACGGGTTTATCCTCGCGGTAGGTGACGCCATACCACTTATCGGTGCTGCGCAGCACCTTGACGGCGGCTTTCTTTTCGCCGATGAGCTCACTGACCACCAGCGGCAGGAAATACTCGCACTTGAGCGGGTTCTTTTCCAGATTCTCGTCCAGCCAGCGGGCAAAGCGCCGGTCGGCTTCCTTCACGAAGCTCTCGCCGAAGCCCCAGAGGTTCATGCTCACGGGCGTCTCGCCGGGCAGGTCCGTCCAGCTCTCGCCGCCGTCCTCGGTGTAGTGGATGCCGCCCTCATAGGTCTCGATGCGGGTGCGCTCGGTGACGCTGTGGAGGGTGCTGTCCTCGTTGAGAGCGCAGACGCCGCGGGCGACGCTGCCATTTTCGGAAACGGTGTTCTTGAGCAGGTAGCTCACCATACAGTAGTCGTAGACCTCGCCGTCGGTGTGAGTGGAGAGGTAATCGTAGATGACCTTGAACGCCTCAGGGCCGTAGTAGTCGTCGGCATTGATGACGGCGAAGGGGCCGTGGATGTAGGGCTTTGCGGCCAGCACCGCGTGGCAGGTACCCCAGGGCTTCACGCGGCCCTCGGGGATGGTGTAGCCCTCGGGCAGCTCATCCAGCTGCTGGAAGGCGTACTTCACGTCCATCACCCTGGACACGCGGTCGCCGATGGCAGCTTTGAAAGCCTCCTCGATCTCGTGCTTGATGACGAAGATGACCGTCTCGAAGCCTGCGCGGCGGGCGTCGTACAGGGAATAATCCACGATGACCTGACCGCAGGGACCCACCGGGTCGATCTGCTTCATGCCGCCGTAGCGGCTGCCCATGCCGGCAGCCATGACCACCAGGACCGGTTTGTTCATGTTTTATCTCCTCCTTGAAAAGGGTGTTTCTCTTTTACGGTTTTATTATACTCCAAACCACGCCGGGCAACAAGACGAAGCTGTTTTTTGAAACTTGACAAGTTTTTATTGCATATATTGGCAAGTAAATATTGCCTTTTGCTTCCAGATAGAGTATAATAACTTCATCCGACACAAAAACGACCGGCCAGCCGCTTTTGCAGGCCGAAGTCAAGAAGCCGTTTTCACAAGCATTGCACTCCGCTTATGAAAGCAGCTTCTGGAAAGTGAGTTTTTCCATGAACGAAACTGTGACCAAGCGTTTCCTGCTCTACTTTCGCCTGATGATGGTGGTGTGGATCCTGATCGCTAACGCCTTTTTCCACGCCATCGAGTTTGAATACAGCTGGCTCGTCTTTTTGAGCAACATCATGCTCTTTACGATGGAGGGCGACATCAAAGACCGCTTTGTCAGCGTGGAGCTGGGCGGCCTCGTGGGCATGGTGCTCACGGTGCTGGCGATGCTGGCCATCGGTGCGCTGACGCCTGTTCTGGGCGGGATGCTGGGCCTGCTGCTGCCGCTGGGCGTGGTGCTCTTCCTCCTCATCATCCTGCACCCCTACGCCCCCAAGGTGCTGAACAATGTGGGCTTTGCCTACCTGACCGTCGCCTGCATCGACAGCGCAGCTTTTGCAGCGAATCTGCCTCTCTTCTTCGGGGTGTACATCGTCGGCTCTCTGGTCTTCAACGGCGGCTGCGTGCTGCTCATGAAGCCGGCCCGTTATCTGGCCGCCCGGAGCATCAAGAACGACGTCAAGGCTGACGCCTGAATCTGAGCTTCTCGTCTTTTCTTCTTTTTTCTCACAGCGCCCCGGCAGCAAAGATGCCGGGGCGCTGCACTTTTATGTGGATTCTGCCGTTTTTCCGTGCTACAATGGGGTAAACTGAACGAAAGGAAGTTTCCCGCCATGTATGCTGCATCTCCTGCACGCTACTCCACTCTGCCCTACCACCGCTGCGGCAAAAGCGGCCTGATGCTGCCCGCCGTCTCGCTGGGCCTGTGGCACAACTTCGGCGATACCGCGAACTTCGAGAACATGCGCCTGCTCTGCCGCACGGCGTTCGACAACGGCATCACCCACTTCGACCTCGCCAACAACTACGGCCCCGAGCCGGGCAGCGCCGAGAAGAACTTCGGCCGCATCCTCAAGGAAGATCTTGCCCCCTACCGCGATGAGCTCCTCATCAGCACCAAGGCGGGCTACACCATGTGGGAAGGGCCTTACGGTGACTGGGGAAGCCGGAAATACCTGCTGGCCAGCCTCGACCAGAGCCTGAAGCGGATGGGCCTCGAGTATGTGGACATCTTCTACCACCACCGGATGGACCCCAACACCCCGCTGGAAGAGACCATGGGTGCTCTGGCGCAGGCGGTGCGCAGCGGCAAGGCGCTTTATGCCGGCTTGTCCAACTACAACGGTGAGACGCTGGAAAAAGCCTGCGCCATTCTCGACGAGCTCCACGTCCCCTTCGTCATCAACCAGAACCGCTACTCCATCTTTGACCGCACCATCGAGCAGAACGGCCTGAAAGAGACTGCTGTCCGGCTGAACAAGGGCATTATCGCCTTCAGCCCGCTGGCGCAGGGTCTGCTGACCAACCGCTACCTCAACGGCATCCCGGAGGACAGCCGCATCCGCACCGATGGCCGCTTTTTGAAAGAGAGCGTCATCACCGAGGAAAAGCTTGCACAGATACGCGCCCTGAACGAAATCGCCGCCGCCCGCGGCCAGACGCTGGCCGAGATGGCGCTGGCGTGGATACTGCGGGACGGCAAGGTGACGAGCGTCCTCATCGGCGCGTCCAAGCCCCAGCAGATTCTCGACAACATCGCTGCCCTGAACAACACCACCTTCACCGCTGACGAGCTGGAAGCCATCGACAAGGCTTCCGGATTTTACAAGGAGTAATTTATGTCCAAAACTGTATGGATAACCGGAGCTTCTTCCGGCATTGGCCGGGAGTTTGCCCGCCGGTATGCCCGCCTCGGCTTCCGGCTCATCCTCACCGCCCGCCGCACCGACCGTCTCGAAGCTCTGGCTGCAGAGCTCACCGCGAAGCACAGCACCTTCTGCCGCATCCTGCCTGCTGATTTGGAGCAGGAGAGCGAGTGCGCCCGTCTCTGCGAGGCGCTGACTGACGAGCGCATCGATATTTTCATCAACAACGCCGGCTTCGGCGTCTGCGGCAGCTTTCTTGAGACCAGCGGCGAGAAAGAGCTCTCCATGGCGAAGGTCAATGTGCTGGCCATGCACCAGCTGTTCAAGTTCGCCGTGAAAAAGATGGAGGCTCAGGGCTTCGGCACCGTGCTCAACGTGGCGTCCTCCGCCGGGCTGCTGCCGGGCGGACCCTATATGGCGGGCTACTACGCCACCAAAGCGTATGTTGTCAGCCTGACCCGGGGCGTGGCCGAAGAACTGCGGGAGCAGCACAGCCCGGTCTACGTCTGCGCCCTCTGCCCCGGCCCGGTGGACACCGAGTTCAACGAGCGGGCCGATGTGGTGTTCGCACTGCGGGGCATCAGCCCGGAACTCTGCGTGGAGGAGGCCATGCGGGGGATGCTCCGCCACAAGACCATCATCGTCCCATCGGCCCTCATGCGGGCGGCAACGACGGCCCAGCGGTTCATGCCGATGGCCATCCTCATGCCCATCATGGCCCACCAGCAGAAGAAAAAACTGGGCTGAAAGGCCATTGTGTGCAACAAGCAGCAATCCCGGCCTTTGCAGAGTCCGTTTTTATGACGATTTCACGAAAACGCAGCAAAATAAGAAAAAATTTGCAGTAATTGTGCTAAGAAAACACCTTGACAGTCGGAATAAAGAATGCTACTCTAGTATACAAGAGGGCGCAGGGCCGGACAGTCCAAATTGCTGCTTCCCGTGGCGGCAGTTTGACTACAGATATAGTCCGGCAGCGCAGCACCCCGCAAAGCAAAATTCTGATTGGAGGACTTAATTATGGCACAGTGTACTCCCAAATCCTTTGACCTGACCGGCAAGGTCGCGCTCATCACCGGCGCATCTTACGGCATCGGCATGGCTATCGCAAAGGCAATGGCCGCAAACGGCGCTACTATCGTCTTCAACGACATCAAGCAGGAGCTGGTCGATAAGGGTCTCGCCGCTTATGAAGAAGCTGGCATCAAGGCTCACGGCTATGTCTGCGACGTCACCGATGAGGACGCCGTGAACGCTATGGTCGCAAAGATCACCGAGGAAGTCGGCCATATCAACATTCTGGTCAACAACGCCGGCATCATCAAGCGCATCCCCATGACCGAGATGACCGCTGCTCAGTTCCGTCAGGTCATCGATGTTGACCTGAACGCTCCGTTCATCGTCGCCAAGGCTGTCATCCCCGACATGATCGCTCAGGGCGGCGGCAAGATCATCAACATCTGCTCCATGATGAGCGAGCTTGGCCGTGAGACCGTCTCCGCCTACGCTGCTGCCAAGGGCGGCCTGAAGATGCTGACCAAGAACATCGCCTCCGAGTACGGCGAGTACAACATCCAGTGCAACGGCATCGGACCCGGCTACATCGCTACCCCGCAGACCGCACCTCTGCGCGAGCGTCAGCCCGACGGCAGCCGTCATCCCTTCGACAGCTTCATCGTCGCCAAGACCCCCGCAGGCCGCTGGGGCGAGGCTGAGGATCTGGGCGGACCCGCTGTCTTCCTGGCTTCTGCCGCTTCCGACTTCGTCAACGGCCTCATCCTGTACGTTGACGGCGGCATCCTGGCTTACATCGGCAAGCAGCCGCAGTAAGTTTTTCCATATCCGGCATTTTTTGCGCCGTGTCCGCTGCCTTCCGGGTGCCGGGCACGGCGCTCTTTTGTTTCCCATATCGACTTTTTTTCCGGAATCTGCTACACTGGTCATAATAATAAAAACAGGAGGACTTTCCCATGAAGATCGCACTTATCAACGAGAACAGTCAGGCCGCAAAGAACGGCATCATCGAGGCCGCTCTGAAGAAGGTCGTAGAGCCGATGGGCCACGAGGTGGTCAACTACGGCATGTACGCTGCCGATGACGCCGCACAGCTGACCTATGTGCAGTGCGGCATCCTCGCCGCCATCCTGCTCAACAGCGGCGCTGCCGACTACGTCATCACCGGCTGCGGCACCGGCGAGGGCGCCATGCTGGCCCTGAACAGCTTTCCCGGCGTCATCTGCGGCCATGTGGAGGACCCCGTGGACGCCTACACCTTCGCCCACGTCAACGACGGCAACGCCGTGGCCATGCCTTTCGCTAAGGGCTTCGGCTGGGGCGGTGAGCTGAACCTCGAGTACTGCTTTGAGAAGCTGTTCGGCTTCGGCCACGGTCAGGGCTACCCCAAGGAGCGCGTCGAGCCCGAGCAGCGCAACAAGAAGATCCTCGACGGCGTCCGCGCCGCCACCTTCAAGCCCCTCATCGAGTGCCTCAAGAGCATCGATCAGGACCTGCTGAAGGGTGCCATCGCCGGTGAGAAGTTCAGCGAGCTGTTCTTCGCCTCCTGCAAGGACGAGGAGCTGGCCGCTTATATCAAGAGCCTGCTGGCTTGAGCGGTGACCAGAGCATGACGGCCCTGTATCACCTGAACGAGAACATCGCCCACCTGCTGGAGGGCTTTCTGGAATCGGCAGTCCCCCTCATCGCGGGGCTGGCGGAGGTCATCGGCCTGTTCATCATCGTGACGAGCCTTGTCAAGGCCACCTACCACTATGTGCGGACGACCTTTTTCCACGACCGGTACGACTTCCACCACGAAATGAGCACCGGCCTGACGACGGCATTGGAATTTCTCATGTCGGCAGAGATCGCCAAGACCTTCCTTCTGCAGAACCTCGAGTCAGTCATCCCGCTGGCGGCGACTTTCGCGCTGCGCGCTCTGATGAGCCTGCTGCTCCATGTCGAAATGCGGGCAGACCACAAGGGGGAAAAATGATGCCTGCCAAAGTTTTCTTTGCCCAATCTTTTCCGGTTTGTGCAGAACGTCAAAAATAGCATCCAGCTCTTGACACTTTGACCAAACCGCCTTATACTCTTGCCATCGAAAGCAAAGGCGCTGACGGATGAAAGATCCGCCAGCGCCTTTTGTGTTTCCGGGGGAAGTGTATCCCCTGCGGCCAAGGGAGAAATAGAGGGCTTCCTTTTCCGGATTTTCCGCGCTGCTGCGCAGATAGAGGGGTGCAGCAGCCGGAGTGTACGCGCCGCCGGGCTGGCACCCGGCAGCCAGATCATTGGGGAGGTATCTGCGTCATGTTCAGCTCCGTCAACACCTGTTGGACGCTCGTAGGAGCGTTCCTCGTCTACTTCATGCAGGCCGGCTTCGCGCTCTGCGAGGCAGGCTTCACCCGCGCCAAGAACACCGGCAATATCCTCATGAAAAACATGATGGATTTTTGTATCGGCACGCCCTGCTACTGGCTCATCGGCTTCGGCCTGATGTTCGGCGGCACCGGCGCTCTCATCGGCGGGTTCGACCCTTTCATTCAGGGTGATTATTCTCATCTGGGCCTCGACATCCCGCTGTGGGTGTACATCGTGTTCCAGACTGTCTTCTGCGCAACGGCAGCCACCATCGTCTCCGGCTCCATGGCCGAGCGCACCAACTTCAAAGCCTACTGCGTCTACTCCGCAGCCATTTCGCTGGTGGTCTACCCCATCTGCGGCCACTGGATGTGGGGCGGCGGCTGGCTCCAGAGCATGGGCTTCCACGACTTTGCCGGTTCTGCAGCAGTCCACAACGTCGGCGGCATCATCGCCATGCTGGGCGCGGCCCTGCTGGGTCCCCGCATCGGCAAGTACGACAAGGACGGCAAGCCCCACGCCATCCCCGGCCACAACCTGACCGCCGGTGCGCTGGGCGTGTTCATCCTCTGGTTCTGCTGGTTCGGCTTCAACGGCGGCTCTTCCCTGAGCCTTTCCACCGATGAGACCATGACTCTGACCGGTCTGGTCTGCTTCAACACCAACCTTGCGGCAGCAGTTTCTACCTGCGTGACCATGCTCTTTACCTGGAAGCGCTACGGCAAGCCCGACGTCTCCATGACGCTCAACGGCTCTCTGGCTGGTCTGGTGGCCATCACCGCAGGCTGTGACACCGTTTCGCCCTTTGGTGCTTTCATCATCGGCTTCGTCGCCGGCATCCTCGTGGTGCTGAGCGTCGAGTTCTTCGATAACATTGCGAAGATCGATGACCCCGTGGGCGCTGTCTCCGTCCACTTTGCAAACGGCGTCTGGGGTACCATTGCCGTGGGCCTCTTCTCCGACGGCGGCAACGGTGTCGGTAAGGGCCTGTTCTACGGCGGCGGTCTGAGCCAGCTGGGCATCCAGCTTCTGGGCCTCATCGTGGTGGACGCCTATGTTCTGGCCGTCATGTTCGTCATCTTCAAAGTCATCGACAAGGCCATCGGTCTCCGCGTTCCCGCTGAGGTGGAGATCGACGGTCTGGACATCCACGAGCACGGTCTGGCTTCCGCTTACGCCGGTTTCGCCATCTCCGATGCAAACTCTGCCGCCATGGTCCCCAACGAGAACACCGACCTCGGCGAGGACGACGCTTCCAAAGCTTCTGCAAAGCAGATGGACGCCGCTGTGCCTGTGGTGCGTGAGCCTGCTGTCATCCACGACGGCATCTACGACACCGGGATGCACAAAGTGTCCATCATTGCAAAGCTTTCCAAGTTCGACCAGCTCAAGAGCGCCCTCAACGATCTGGGCGTCACCGGCATGACGGTCACGCAGGTCATGGGCTGCGGCATCCAGAAAGGCACCACTGAAAAATACCGTGGTGTGCCTGTGGACAGCACCCTCCTGCCGAAGATCAAGGTCGAGGTCATCGTCTCCAAGATCTCGGTCGATTCCGTGGTGGAGGCCTCCAAGAAGGCCCTTTACACCGGCCACATCGGCGACGGCAAGATCTTCGTCTACAACGTGACCCGCGTGGTCAAGATCCGCACCGGCGAAGAGGACTTTGCCGCCCTGCAGGACGTGGAGTAAGCGTCCCCCTGATTTCATCGCTATCCCGCCGAGACGGCGTGGATATATTGTTCTCCTTTTTCCTTTTTTCTGATAATTCCAAACACAGCTCAAAGCCCCGCTCCTTCACACAAGGGAGCGGGGCTTTGGCGTTTCTTGACAGCGCCCGTCCGTCGTGCTATCTTTGTGGGCAGGATATAAAAAACACAGGAGTGCTATCATGAAAGAATTTTTGAAAAGGGAGCTTTATTCCTTCCGGGCCGTCGCGGCCATCCTGGCCCGCTGGCTGCTGTTGGCCGTTCCCACCGGCCTCGTCTGCGGTGCCGTCGGCACAGCGTTCCACCTGGCCGTGGAGCATGTCACCGAGTGGCGGGCCGAGCACATCTGGCTGCTCTGGCTTCTGCCGGTGGCAGGTCTTGCCATCGTGGCACTTTATAAGATAACGGGCTGCGAAGGGATGGGGACGAACAACGTCATCCGCGCCGTCCACAGCGGCGAGAGCGTCAGCCCGCTGCTGGTGCCGGCCATCTTCTTTGGCACGGTGCTCACCCACCTCTGCGGCGGCTCGGCCGGACGCGAGGGCGCGGCTTTGCAGATGGGCGGAAGCATCGGCTACAACATCGCAAAGCTCTTCCGCTTCTCCGACCACGACCGCCGCACGGCCACGGCCTGCGGCATGGCGGCGTTCTTCTCGGCACTGTTCGGCACGCCGCTGTCGGCGACCCTCTTCGGCATCATGGTGGAGGACGTGGGCCTCGCGTTCTCGGTGGCCTTTGTCCCCGGCTTCGCCGCTGCCCTCATCGCCTATGGCGTCTCGCTGGCCTGCGGCATCTCTCCTACCCATTTTGAGCTGACCGCACCGGCGCTTTCCATTGATTCTACTCTGCTGGTGGCTGTGCTGGGTGTTGCCTGTGCGCTGGTGGCCCGGACATTCTGCTGGCTTCTCCACACCATGGAGCACGAGATGCCCCGCCGCCTGCCAAACCCCTGGGTGCGCGCCGTCGTGGGCGGTGTTGCCGTGGTGGCCCTCTCCTACCTGATGGGCGTGGGCCGCTACAACGGCGCGGGCATGGGCGTCATCACTGCCGCCGTGGAGCAGGGGCAGGCCCTGCCGTGGGACTTTATCTGCAAGATACTGCTGACCGCCCTGACCCTCTCGGCGGGCTTCAAGGGCGGCGAGGTCGTCCCCAGCTTCTACATCGGTGCGACCTTCGGCTGTGCATTCGGCCCGCTGCTGGGCCTGCCCGCCGGGTTCTCCGCCGCCGTGGGCCTCGTTTCGGTGTTCTGCGGCGCGACGAACACCCTCATCCCCTCCATCCTGCTGGCCTATGAGCTGTTCGGCGGCGTGGGGCTGGAGCTGATCGCGCTGGGCTGCGGCGTCTGTTATATGCTCTCCGGCACCCACGGCCTCTACAGCAGTCAGCTCTTTGTGACGGAGAAGCTGCTGTCGGAGTATACGGAGAGCTGGGGGAAGCGGCTGCACCACTGATCCTCTTTCATTTTCCAGCGCACAGCCCTTGATTTTTTCCGTTTCTCGTGCTACAATCATCTGTAGTTTCATCCTGTGATGCGCAGTGTGCGCAGGTTTTCTGCCGCCGGTGCGTCAAAATCAAATGTCCCAAAACGATGATGCGGACAAACCGAAGTCCCGTTCTCCATGCCGCAGAGAGGGCTGCCGTCCGGAAGGACGCGCTGCAAGCAGCCTGCCATGTGCCGGACTTCTACCACCGCAGAGTGCAGAGGAGAACCTCTGCCGGGTGCGCCCGTTACAGCACAGCGAGTGGCGTGCAGCAGCACGCAATTCGGGTGGAACCGTGGAACGCAGTTGGATCTTTCAAAGGCGCTTCATCCCGTAAAGCAAATGCGGGGTGAAGCGTCTTTTTTTGTTATACCAAACGCATTTTTCATGTCAAGAAGGAGTAACACCATGAAGATCATCTATAAGGACGGTCATGTGGACGAGTGCCCGCAGGACCAGGAACTGCACGTCATCCGTCACACCGCAGCCCACGTTATGGCTCAGGCCATCAAGCGCCTCTACCCGGAGGCTGACTTCGCCTTCGGCCCCGCCACCGAGAACGGCTTCTACTACGACGTTGACCTCGGCGACACCAAGCTGACCGACGAGGACCTGGCCAACATCGAGAAGGAGATGCGCAAGATCACCAAAGAGAATCTGGCCATCAAGCCCTTCATCCTGCCCCGCGCAGAGGCCGTCAAGCTGATGGAAGAGCGCCACGAGAACTATAAGGTCGAGCACATGGCTGACCTGGCCGACGAGACCGAGTTCAGCTTCTTCCAGCAGGGCGAGTACGTCGATATGTGCATCGGACCTCACCTGACCTACACCAAGGCTCTGAAGGCCTTCAAGATCACCCAGCAGTCCGGTGCATACTGGAAGAACGACAAAGAGAACAAGATGCTGACCCGTATCAACGGCGTGGCTTTCCACAATCAGGAGGAGCTGGACGCCTGGGAGAAGGAGCAGCAGGAGGCCCGTGAGCGCGACCACCGCAAGATCGGCAAGGAGATGGGCCTGTTCATGACCGACGACCTGGTTGGCCGCGGTCTGCCCATGTTCCTGCCCGCAGGCTACACTGTCTGGCAGGAGCTGGAGAACTATATCAAGGAGAAGGAGCGCGCCCGCGGCTACCTGCACGTCATGACTCCCTGCATCGGCACCGTGAATCTGTACAAGACTTCCGGCCACTGGGATCACTACCGCGAGAATATGTTCCCCGCCATGGAGATGGAGGGCGAGAGCTACGTCCTGCGCCCGATGAACTGCCCCCATCACATGATGATCTACGCAAACCGTCCCCACTCCTACCGCGACCTGCCCATGCGCATCGGCGAGATCGCACACGACTTCCGCTATGAGTCCTCCGGCACCCTGAAGGGCATCGAGCGCGGCCGTCACTTCTGCCAGAACGACGCTCACCTGTTCTGCACTCCGGAGCAGATCAAGAGCGAAGTCGCTGATGTCTGCAACCTCATCTTCGAGACCTACAAGGATTTCAACATCACCGACTACCGCTGCGTTCTGTCCCTGCGTGACCCCGCCGATAAGAAGAAGTATCACGACGACGACGCGATGTGGAACCACGCTGAGAACGCTCTGCGCGAGGTCCTGACTGAGCTGGGCATCCACTTCACCGAGGAGATCGGCGAGGCTGCTTTCTACGGCCCCAAGCTGGACGTCAACGTCAAGCCCGCTGTCGGCGCTGAGTACACCCTGTCCACCTGCCAGCTGGACTTCTGCCTGCCCGCAAAGTTCCACCTGACCTATGTGGACAAGGACGGCACCGAGAAGACCCCTGTTGTCCTGCACCGTGCAATTCTGGGTTCTCTCGACCGCTTCATGGCCTACCTCATCGAGGAGACCAAGGGCAAGTTCCCCACCTGGCTGGCTCCTGTTCAGGTCAAGGTTCTGCCCGTCTCCGAGAAGACCCTCGAGTATTCCGAGGCCATCACCGAGAAGCTGGTGGAGGCCGGTGTCCGTGTGGCTCTGGACGACGACAACCAGAAGATCGGCTACAAGATCCGCGCTGCACAGCAGGTGGACCGCGTGCCTTATATGCTGGTCCTGGGCGCCAAGGAAGCCGAGGCCGGCAACGTCTCCGTCCGTGACCGCAAGGGCGAGACCACCACGATGGAAGTGGATGAGTTCATCGCAAAGGTCACTTCCGAGATCAAGAACCGCAGCCTGTAAGCTGTAACGTAAGATACAAAAAATCCCCTCCGCCGTCTGGCAGAGGGGATTTTTATTTACGTCTTGTTATTTCAGCAGATTATCATCCGTGAAGTAATCGATTTTCATGGACTTGCGCACTTCGGCGAGGGTGGCGGCGGCGGTCTTTTCGGCCACGGCGCTGCCTTCCTTCAGAATTTCCACGACCTCGGGCAGGCGCTGCTCCCACTCCTTGCGGCGGTTGCGGATGGGCTCCAGCTCAGCCTGCATGACGCTGTTCAGGAACTTCTTCACCTTCACGTCGCCCAGACCGCCGCGCTGATAGTGTGCCTTCAGCTCGTCGAGGTTCTGGTACTCGGGCAGGAACTCGGCAAAGTGCTCCGGGCGGCTGAATGCATCCAGATAGACGAAGACGGGGTTGCCCTCCACCTTGCCGGGGTCCTGCACGCGCAGGTGGTTCGGGTCGGTGTACATGGACATGATCTTCTTCTTGATGTCCTCAGGCTCGTCGGAGAGGTAGATGCAGTTGCCGAGGCTCTTGCTCATCTTGGCCTTGCCGTCGGTGCCGGGCAGGCGCAGGCAGGCGCTGTTCTGGGGCAGAACGATCTCCGGCTCCACCAGAGTCTCACCGTAGACGGCGTTGAACTTATGGACGATCTCGCAGCACTGCTCGATCATAGGGCGCTGGTCCTCGCCTGCGGGGACGGTAGTGGCCTTGAAGGCGGTGATGTCCGCAGCCTGGCTGATGGGGTAAGTGAAGAAGCCCACCGGGATACTGGACTCGAAGTTCTTCTGCTGGATCTCGGCCTTGACGGTGGGGTTGCGCTGCAGGCGGGAGACGGTGACGAGGTTCATATAATAGAAGCTCAGCTCGGTCAGCTCCGGCACCATGGACTGGATGAAGATGTGTGCCTTGGCGGGGTCGATGCCCACGGCCAGATAGTCCAGAGCGACCTGCAGGACGTTCTGGCGCACCTTCTCCGGATTGTCGGCGTTGTCGGTGAGGGCCTGTGCGTCAGCGATCATGATATAGATCTCGTCGAACTTGCCCGAGTTCTGCAGCCGGACACGCTCCTTCAGAGAGCCGACATAGTGGCCGACATGGAGCCGGCCCGTCGGGCGGTCGCCCGTCAGAATGATCTGTTTCATACTTTTCTCCTTTTTCATCAGGCGCATTTTTCCTCAACCTCTCCGTCACAGCTGACGCTGTGCCACCTCCCCTAATAGGGGAGGCTCTGGCGAAAAGGGTAAGTTTTCGGTTTTGCCAAGGGCTCTCCTGTCCGGAGAGCTGGACGCCGCAGGCGGCCTGAGAGGTTCATTTTTTATAAGTATATCCCCCGCCGCTTTCCCTGTCAACAAAAGCCGCACCGGAACGGATAAAAAAGAAAAAGCGATGGAAAACTTCCATCGCTTTACTGGCGCCTCTTGCCTGACTCGAACAGGCGACACCCTGATTAACAGTCAGGTGCTCTAACCGACTGAGCTAAAGAGGCATCTATATAAAACGGCGCAAAGCCGTTTTACTACTAAAATGGTGACCCGTACCGGAATCGAACCGATGTTAAAGGCGTGAGAGGCCTCTGTCTTAACCGCTTGACCAACGGGCCA
>NZ_JBBNIH010000166.1:0-17899 GCF_040094125.1 Faecalibacterium longum | reverse complement strand
GCCGCGGCCAGCAGGATGCGAGGCCCGCACCAAGGGCCGAAGCAGATGCTGGGAGCCGCAACCCGGGCAGTGGCACGCCGTAGGCGTGACGGAGAGGTTTTCTTTCACCCTAAAATATACGGCATGTAATAAACCGCCTGCTTATACCACCAATCCCAGTCGTGCTTGACGTCGTGGCCCCACAGGTCCACCCAGACAGGGATGTTCTTTGCCTCAAAGATGCGCTTGAGCATCCAGGTGGTGTCGGGCTGCTCCCATGCGCCCTGACCGCAGCAGATGACAGCCTTCTGGTTCCGGTACAGCTCCATATAGGGGTGATCCTCCGGGAAGTTGCGCATATAGTCCACGGGAGAGTTCATATACACCAGCTCATCCATGTAGTCGCCGAAGCCGTAGTGGGCGGTGTAGATGCCGCTGAGGGCCAGACAGCCGCAGAAGATGTCGGGCCAGCGGAGGTAAAGGTTGACCGCATGGGTCGCGCCGAGGCTGCAGCCGAAGGCGATGACGCCGGGCAGGTCATCCCAGCCGTTGCGCTCCTTGGACAGATAGCGCAGCTTGGGGACAGCCTCATCCACGATATAATGCAGCCACTGCTCATACCGGCGGATGCGCCAGTAAGGGTCGCCATTGGTGTCCGACCAGGTCTCCTTGTCCAGCGTGTCGATGGACATGACCATGAGCTGGCCCGACTCGATCCAGGGTGCAAGGGTGTCGGCCATGTGGAAGTCCTCGAAGTCGAAGAAGCGGCCGTCCTGACAGGGGATGTACAGCATGGGCCGTCCCCCGTGTCCGTAGACTTTGCACTCCATCTCCCGGCCCAGCGCCGGGCTGTATTCCTTGAAATACTGCATCTCCATATGCTTTCCTCCTCAGTTTGGTTCAATCAAGCTCGTACATCAGGGTGTGGAACACAAAGGGCAGCTGCTTTTCCCAGCTGGCTTCGCTGTGGTTGCCGCCCGGCACGACGCGGGCCGTCAGGTTGATGCCCCGGGCAAAGATCTTGCTGCACATCTCGCCGAAGCCCTTCCGCATCCCGTCGTGGTTGCCCATCTCTCTGGAGCCGTAATCCATGTAGAGCACGATACCCGGGGCCAGCTTGCAGCGGCCCACCAGCGCCGTCAGCGCCTCCGGAGCCACCCACAGCGAGGGCGAGAGCGCCGCCGCACGGCCAAACACATCGCTGTACTGCAAAAGAGCGTACAGGCTCATGAGGCCGCCCATGGAGCTGCCGCCGATGAAGGTATGAGCCCGGTCGGGCTCTGTGCGGTAGTTGGCGTCGATGTAGGGCTTGAACTCGTGGACGAACCAGTTCAGAGTGTCCTTGCCTTTGCCGTCGAAGTGGCCGTACTGCTTATCGTCGAAGCGGTAGGGCGAATACTCCACCAGACGCTCATTATTGGCACCGGCGTTGCACTCCACCGCCGCCACGATGAGGGGCGTATCGGTGTAGTCCAGATAGTCGGCCACGCCCCAGCTCTTGCCGTAGGTGGCGTCCTCGTCGAAAAACACGTTCTGCCCGTCGAACATATACAGCACCGGATACCGCCGGTCAGGGTCAGCCTCGTACATGGTGGGCAGATAGACATAGGCCCGACGCTCTTCTTCGCCGCCCACAGCGGGGTAGCGGATGCTCCACTTCTTTATCATCTTCTCATTCCCTCTCGTTTTTCAGGTGTACTTTAAGTGTATCACCCGCGGCAGAGAATTGCAATCCGCACCGGATACAGCAAACGCCGCCGGGCGTACAGCCGGGCGGCGTTTATAAGCCTTTCAGCTCTTAGTACTTCTTCTCCACAGGGACGATCCAGCCCTTGGTATCGGGGATCTTGCCCCACTGCATACCGGTCATGGTGTCATAGAGCTTCTGGGTGACAGGGCCGATGCTGCCGTCGCCGATGTAGGCGTGCTCACCCTTCCAGACCAGCTCCTTGACGGGGGAGACGACAGCGGCGGTGCCGGTGCCGAAGACCTCTTCCAGCTTGCCGTCGCGGGCAGCCTGCATGATGTCGGCGATGGCCAGCTTGCCCTCGACGACCTCATAGCCCCAGTCCTTCAGCAGCTCGATGCAGCTGCGGCGGGTGACGCCGGGCAGGACGGTGCCGACGGTGGCGGCGGTGTAGACCTTGCCGTCGATCTTGAACATGATGTTCATGCTGCCGACTTCCTCGACGTACTTCTTCTCGACGCCGTCCAGCCACAGCACCTGAGCGTAGCCCTGCTCCTCAGCCAGCTCGCCGGCCTTGATGGAAGCAGCGTAGTTGCCGCCGCACTTGGTGAAGCCGGTCAGACCGGGAGCGGCACGGATGTACTCGTCTTCGACGTAGATGCGCACGGGGTTGATGCCCTCGGCGTAGTAAGCGCCCGACGGAGCGCAGATGATGCAGAAGATGTAGTGCTTGGAAGCGTGAACGCCCAGACCCACATCGTTTGCGAACACGAAGGGACGGATATACAGGGAAGCGCCGTCAGAGTGAGGCACCCAGTCACGTTCCACATCCACCAGAGCCTCGACGGCCTGGATGTAATCCTCAACAGGGATCTTGGGGATGCACAGACGGTCAGCAGAGTCCTGCATACGCTTTGCGTTGCACTCGGGGCGGAACAGCTGGATGGTGTCATCCGCAGTGCGGTAAGCCTTCATGCCCTCGAAGATCTCCTGTGCATAGTGGAACACAACCGTAGCAGGGTCCAGCTGGAAGGGTGCGTAGGGGACGATGCGGGCGTCATGCCAGCCCTCGCCCTCGGTGTAGTCCATAACGAACATATGATCGGTGAACTTCTTGCCAAAACCCAGCTTAGACTCGTCCTGCGGTTTTTCCTTCGGGCAGGTAGTACGAGTGATCTTGATGTCCAACATGATAAATTTCCCTCTTTTCTGATCTCACACAGCGCCGCGCGGGCTGCACGCCCTGCGCCAAATATGCCGAATGTTGTTTTCTATTATAATGCCGTGAAACGGATTTGCAAGCAACCGAAAAATGTTTCATCTTTGGGGCAGTCAAGTTGCCACAAATTATGACCTTATCGGTGTTCAAAAGCGGAAAAACATGGTACAATAGAGTATATATGTAGATTTTTCGCCAAAAGGAGCTTGCGTTATGATACAGGGTGTTATTTTTGATATGGACGGGCTGATGTTCGACACCGAGCGCATCTGGAACATCTGCTGGGAGCCGGCACTGGCAAAATTCGGCCTGCCCTGCAAGGATGGCCTCTCGCAGGCTGCCCGCGGCACCACCAAGGCCGGCAGCTGCGATGTGCTGCGGCGCTTCTACGGCGAGGACTGCCCCGCCATGGGCATCGTGGAGGAGCTGTACCGGCTGGCCTATGAAGCCTTCAACAAGCCTGTCCCCAAAATGCCCGGCCACGACGAGCTTCTGGCCTGGCTGGACGAACATCACATCCCCATGGCGGTGGCGTCTTCCAGCCCCATGACCGTCATCGAGGGACATCTGGAACACTGGGGCCTCGGCCATTACTTCAAGGCCGTCATCTCGGGCGAGCATCTGACCCGCTCCAAGCCCGCGCCGGACATCTTCCTGCTGGCAGCGCAGAAACTCGGCACCGAGCCTGCAAAGACGATGGTGCTCGAGGACAGCTACAACGGCGTCCGGGCCGGCGCGGCAGGGGGCTTTGTCACCGTGATGGTCCCCGACCTCTCGCCCGCCACCGACGAGATGCGCAGGATCTATACCTGCGAGTGTGCTTCGCTCCACGAGGTGCGCAGAAAGCTCGAAGGCGGAGAACTATGAGCCGCGGCAGACCCGCACCACTTGTGAAATTTCAACATATCATCTGACAAATATCAACAAATCCCGTCATAACTCGGCTTGCTCCCACAGCCATTTCCAAACTTGAAGCGCTCTCTGAAATACATTATAATAGTGGGGAAACGACTGATTTCCTGCGCTATGAATGGAGTTTGCATCATGAAGAATGATTCTTCCCGGTTCGGGCATATCATCCAGCTTTTCACCGTCCTTCTCACAGCCATCCTTATCAGCCTGTTTTTCGGTGTCCTCGTGCTGGTAGGCAAGATACAGGGTACGGCCCGCGTCGTCAACTATGCCGGCCTCGTGCGCGGCAAGACCCAGCGCATCGTCAAGCTCGAAATTTCCGGCACGCCGGAAGATGATCTCCTCGGCGATGTGGCCTCCTACATCGAAGGCCTCCGCTTCGGCAGCAGCGAGCTGGACCTGGTGCAGCTGGACGACGCGGATTTTCAGGCCAAGATGACCGCTCTTTCCAGCGAATTCGACGACCTGAGAAACGAACTCATCCTTGTCCGTCAGCGCGGCTACACCGAGACAGCCATCATCGCCAAGAGCGAGCATTTCTTCCAGACCTGCGACGAGGCCACCAACCTGGCCGAGGTCTACTCCCAGAAGCGGGCCACGGCCCTCGACTTTCTGGAAAAAGTCGTCCTCGCGGACATCGTGGGGCTGCTGCTTTTGTTCGGTTATCAGATCTTCAAGGCCCTGCGGTACGCGGCCATGAACCGCATTCTGCAGCGCAAAGTCTACCTCGATGAGGCTACCGGTCTGCCCAACAAGAACAAGTGCGAAGAGCTCCTGGACGCGCCCGACCCGCCGGACGGGAACACGGCGCTCTGCGTCTTTGACCTCAACAACCTGCGCACCGTCAACAATAACCTCGGCCACGACAAGGGCGACGAGTACATCCGCTCCTTTGCCGAACAGCTGCGTCTGGCCGTGCCATCCCAGCACTTCGTGGGCCGCGACGGCGGCGACGAGTTCATCGCTATCCTCTACGGCGTGGACTGGGACGGCGCACAGGATGTGCTGCGCAGCATCCGGGCGCAGACGGCAGAGTATTCCCGCCAGCACCCCGAGATGCCCCTGAGCTATGCGGCAGGCTGCGCCATCGCCAGCGACTTCGAGGGCAGCACCCTGCGGGAGCTGTTCCGCCACGCCGACAAGAATATGTATGTGGACAAAAACCGTGCAAATCGTGAGGAGGCCGAGGCCCAGAAACTGCAGAACCAGCAGCTTCTGCATTGGGTCAACGCCCATGGGTATCAGTTCTCGAACTGCCTCTACTGCGACGCCCTGCTGGACCAGTACCGCGTCCTGCGCACCTCATCGGGCTTCTTCCTTGCTGACAACGGCAGCTATTCGGGTGCAGTGGAGCAGATCGTGGACGAGTACGCCGCCTCCGCCACCCGCAAGACAATGCGGGAAGCGTTGCAGCTGAGCACGCTGTCTGCTGCCCTCAGTGCTGAGCACCCCAAGCAGGAGCTTGAGCTGGATTTTGAGACCGACGGCGTGACCCAGCGCGGGCGGCTGACCCTCCTGTTCTGCGACGCCGACCTCCATGGGCGGCTGCACCACTTCCTCGTGGGCTTCGAGTATTTCCGGGACAAGAGCACCGCCTTCGACGAGCGCCAGCCCCTGACCCAGTATTACGAGCAGATGAAGCACTCCCTGCTGGAAAACGACAACTATGTGGATGCCCTCATCGACGCAAACGACGCCCTGTTCACTGTGGACCTGACCCACGGCCAGCTCGAGCAGATCTTCTACCGGACTACCGCGCTGCGGCAGTTCGATCTGCAGATGACGCTGCCCTGCTCCTACGACGACTACTGCGCCCAGCGCCGTCACTTCGTCACTCCTGAGACGCTGGAAAACTACCGCATCATGGACACGGCGTCAAAACTGCTGGAGCGCTTCCACTCGGGCTTCAAGTACGTGACAGTGGAGTACCGGGAACAGACCTCCTGCGGCGAGCCGGTCTGGCTCCAGAAGACCGTCCTCATGGCGCAGGATACCGTCTTTGATGCGGCCTCCGGGCGGGAGATGCCGGTCATCCACGGTATCATCCTCTTCCGGGATACCTCCATCTTCCATGCACAGGAGCAGGCCGAGAATCAGCGCCTGCAAGAAGCTTTTGAAGAAGCCGACTCGGCCAGCAAAACCAAGACCGCCTTCATGAACCGGATGAGCCACGACATCCGCACCCCCATCAACGGCATTCTCGGTATGCTGGACATCCTCCGCTCCAACCGGGACGATGCCCGGAAGGTGGACAGCTGCCTTGATAAAATAGACCTCTCCGCTCACCATCTTCTGGCACTGGTCAACGACGTGCTGGACATGAGCAAACTGGAAGCCGGGCAGATGGTGATAGAACAGGAGCCCTTTGACATCGAGGTGCTGCTGCACGACGTCTCGTCGCTGGTGGAGGCACAGATAGAAAAGGACGGCCTGACCCACCGCCGCCACCGGGAGAACGTCCAGCACACCGCCCTCGTGGGCAGCTCCCTCAAGCTGCGGCAGATCATGGTGAACCTGTTCAGCAACGCCATCAAGTACAATAAGCCCGGCGGGTCCATCGACACCTACGCCAGGGAGCTCTCCTGCGACGGCACCACCGTGTGGTACGAGTTCCGCATCACGGACACCGGCATCGGCATGAGCCGGGATTTCCTGGAGAACCAGCTGTTCAAGCCCTTTACCCAGGAGTCCGCCGACGCCCGCACCCAGTACAGGGGTACCGGCCTCGGAATGTCCATCGTCAAGGAGCTGGTCAGCCAGATGGGCGGCAGCATCTCTGCCGAGAGCCAGCTGGGGGAGGGGACTGCCTTCACCTTCCAGCTGCCCTTCCTGCTGGACAAGAATGCCGCCGCAAAGCCCCAGCTCAAGCCCACCGACAACGGGCGGCTGGACGGGATGCACATCCTGCTGGTGGAGGACAACGACATCAACATGGAAGTGGCCGAGTTCCAGCTCACCAGTCAGGGCGCAGCGGTGGACAAGGCATGGAACGGCAGGGAAGCCGTGGAGCGCTTTGCCGCCAGTGCGCCGGGCGGGTATCAGGCCATCCTCATGGATGTGATGATGCCGGTGATGGACGGCTTCGAGGCGTCCCGGGCCATCCGCGCCCTCGACCGGCCCGACGCCGCCACCGTTCCCATCCTCGCCATGACGGCACAGGCCTCCGACGAGTGCGCCCAGTCCTGCCATCAGGTCGGTATGAATGGCCGTCTCGTCAAGCCTCTGGACGCCAAAAAGCTGGCAAAGAGCATCCGGGAGGCTGTACAAAACAAGCAGTAAAGGAGACGTTCTCATGAAAATCGCAGTCCCGTTCGAAGACGGTCAGGTGTTCCAGCACTTTGGCCGCTCCGCACAGTTCAAGTTCTATGAGGCCGAAAACGGCCAGCTCCTGCGCACCGAGGTCATCCCGACGAATGGTCAGGGCCACGGCGCACTGGCGGGCTTCCTCGTACAGCATGGCGCAGATGTTGTGCTCTGCGGCGGCATCGGCACCGGTGCGCAGGCAGCACTGATGCAGGCAGGCATCCAGCTGTTCGGCGGCCTTTCCGGCGCCGCAGACGCTGCTGTGGCCGACTATCTGGCCGGAAAGCTGGTCTTCGACCCGGACATCCACTGCACCCACCACGACCACGACGAGGGCCACAGCTGCGGCTCCCACTGCGGGGGCGGGTGCCACTGATAGAATAAGCAAAGCCGCCTGTACACTTACTCCCAGACAAACCAAAAAACTTCTTCATCCGACAACGACTTGACGGCATTGGTTCGAGTGACCGCACACCAAAAATTAAGTCTTGGAGGATACGACTATGACGAAATTGCTTTCCTGCCGCTACAACATGGACACCAACCGGGTAGAAGCCCGGTTCGAGGATGGCACCACTCTTGCCATTGACTGCATCGCCGTGGAGGACGAGTACGGCAACACCCCGGCACAGCGGGCGGAGCTGGACTGGCTGCTGTATAATAAGCCACTGGAGTATGCACAGATGGTGCTGAGAGGGGAGATAGAGCGTTATCTTTCTCTCGGCTGCGACCACGGCAGGCCGGAGAATTGAGCCGCAGAAAACGCGCGGCAAAAATGCTAATCGCGCGGCGCGCGTTTCAGCGCGCGATTAACGATTTCTGTTTTTATCGAATTGCAGTCATTTTCCGTCCTTTCCCAAGAAAATCGCGGATTTCTTTGCGCGCAATAATCGCGCAGCGCGCATTTTTATCGCTGATTTTCTTTTAAGCAATAGCTTCTTCCGCGCCCTGCCCCTTTTATTTCAATCTTCCCTTCTTCTAAAAGCTTTCGGAGGATACGGTATGCCTGATCTTTTGTGTATCCGCACAGCTCCTGTACCTTTTGGTTTGTAATCGACGGCTTATGCTTCAGATATTCGAGAATCCGATCCTTTGCCTGAATCTGGCTGACCGTCTTATCCTGCACATAGGCCACATCGGTTTTCACCGTTTCGTAGACCTTGAGGGACAGCATATAGGTCTTGCCGTTGAGTTCCAGAAGCCCTTCGTCCCGGAGAGCGTTCAGAACCTTGTGGGCATTGTCATCGGTTTCCTGAATCGTCTTTGCCGCCTGTTTCAGGGTGATTTTCTGGTGCTCCCGCAGATAGTGCAGAATCATCAGCTCCGACAGCGTGAACATCTTGGACCGCTTATCCTGCGTCTCTGCGATGAAACGCACGAAGCTCTGATTCTCCATCGTGCTGCGAAGGGTCAGCCGGACGGAGTTGGGCGTGCTGGCGTACTCCGGGTAGGGCTTGCCCTCGGTGAGCATACTCTGGAACATGATGTCCACGCCCTGCCCGGAACGCTGCACATATTTCAGGTGCTGAAGAGTCATGGCGATCAGCTTATTCCGGGGAATGGACTGGTGGGTGATGATATTGCTTTCGTTGATGTCCCCCGGAAAGCCGCCGGGGTTCTCAATCACGATCTTTGTGGGGTAGTGCTTGACGTAGACCGGTGCCATATCCTCATAGGAGCGGTGCGCCAGCGCATTCAGCAAAGCCTCCTGAAAAACCGCTTCGGAGAAATCGTACACCTCCAGCCGGAACAGCCCCACCTGCACATTGGTCAGGCGGTTATAGGTGCGGATGCGCTCGGTCAGCTTATCCAGAATCGAGATCACCGGCTCCTGCATATCCATGCGGTTGTCGTATTCCGTCTGCGCTTCGTCGCTGTAATGGAGGTAGATCACCTCTGCCTGCGGCAGCAGCCGTGCAATGGATGCCGCCTTGCCCACAAACAGCAGCCCTGCCACCGTCACACGCACTTCGTCCTTGTCCATACGGATCAGATTCAGGTTGTCCAGAAAGGTGGTATCTGCCAAGTCCGGCAGGGCAGAGCCTGCATCCCGAATCCGCAGCTTCTCTTTCAGGCGGTACACTTCCAGCAGGTCAATGTCGCTTTCGGTTGCGCCCTCCACGATCTTTGCCGAAAAATCCGGGTTATCGGCAGGGGAGTACACATCGTTTGCCGGGTAGTCGGGCTTTGTCACGTTCCCCAGCCGTCTGTAATAGATGCCGCCGGTGGTGGCAACATGAGAATTGGATTTCTCCACCGATACCACCAGCACCACACCGTCAGCGGTTTCCACCGGCTCGATTTCGGTAAACAGGCTGGGCCGGGTCATATCGTAGATGGCTTCCATCAGTGCCTGCGGGTCGCTCTTGGGGCAGCCCGTAATGGTGCCGTCATCTTCCACGCCAAACAGCAGAACGCCGCCCTTTGTATTTGCCAGCGCAACCGCACTTTTCACCGCAAGCTCTTTCCGCTGCCGGTAGTCCTTGCACTTCACCCACGACTTAAACTCCTGCCGGGTGCTTTCCCCGGCAGCAATCATTTTGCGGAGCGCTTGTTCGGTCATGGTTGGGACCTCCCCTCTTTTTTATTATGCTTTTCAGCTTCATCTAAATATTGCTGAATGGTTTTGGGTGATTTGAATATATAGTACGTTCCAGCCGTATCTTGAACAAAGAACGGAATTTTTTTATCTCTTGGATAATTACTCAAATTTTGAAGTTGCATTATAAACTTATCTTTTTTCCACGCGAAGGAAACGCATTGTTCTATATCTAGTTCTGCCGGGAGCTTAGTAATTCCTGCTGGTGTTGGCTCTTGGAGTATAACCCATTTATAACCATCTGGAAGTTTTATGCCATAACTGCTGATAATGATTTTTCGGTTTCCAGTATTTACAACATCGAGCGATACATACTGGCATTTATCTGCAAGTTCCAAAGAACCACCAAACGCATAAATTACGCTTTCGTTGAACGTAATCTTAACCTTTTTGCGATTTTGATACCTTGTTTGCCAAAGTGCTATAATTGCGGCAACAGCAGTGGCAATCGCGCTTGCAGCTTGCCAAAACATTCCCCAATCAAACCCTGCTTCAACAGGTTTCATTTTCGTTCTCCCTGCATTTCAGAAATCCAGTTTATTTAATAATGCTCTCTTCGTAATACTTTTTCATTTAACGCATTGAAAATCATTCTTTCATTATTGGAACATCTTCCATTTTCCAGCCCTTCTTGAATATACCGTTCCATTTCTCCCGGCGTAATATATTCGTACTCTTTTCCACCCAGTGATTCAACAAAATCATACGGGGCAAAACCAATTTCATTCCAGCTCTTCATCGTATAGGTGCGAAAACAAGGGACGTTTTTATCTTTGCAGAGCTTGACCAGCACCTTTCGTTTATCCAAGCTCATATTCTCGCCGATAATAATTCCAACCAATTCTGACGCTTCATAATTCAAAAATCCGGCATCTTCATTTTGAATTAACCGCCATTCATTTTCATACGCCCAATCTTTATGCTTAAAGCAGAGCGATTCTTCAATCGCTTCTGACATTTCATCATCCATAAAGTCTATGTCAAACAAATCAAATGTAATATCTGTATAAATCACAGGCTTTATTTCAGAAAAAGTTTTTTCTGTTGAATAAATCAAGCAACAGCCAGAATAGCCACTCGCATAATGCGCCCACATAATAGGAGAGTTTGGAATTGCAGAAACAGAGAGAACTCTGTACTGATTTTTCCTATCTTCCACAATTGGATGTATTTTTCCACAAGCAAGCGTATATCCAGCCCCCATACAATCCAAATACACTTGTAAGGCATTTGCTTCCATGGGGTCATTCAGCATAGAAGGCTTTGGCAAATAAATATGATTATTTTTTATAATATCTACCACACGATTAAAGTCAGTCTGTGTAGATATTGATTTATACTTATAAACAATCTGCGGTCGAACGTGCATAAGATTCCTCTATATTTACTCCATCACTCTAATCGTACTCTCAACAAACGCAATCTCATCTTCCGTCAGCTCGTACTTCTTGTACAGCTTTTCGTCCGTCCATTCTTCCGTAAAATCCTGATCGGGCACAAAGACAAAGTTTGCTCTTGCAATGTGCATGGAAGAATAGGTCAGACGCAGCATGAAGCGAGTAAACTTACACATCAGATACTGCTTGTAGTTTTTGATTTCTGCTTCGCTATCGAATGCACCCAGAACCAGATAGGAGAAGGTGTTCACCTCACCCGGAACCTCAATCCGGGGTGTTGTGATGGCCTTATAGCCCTTGGACGGGTCAATGCCAACCTCACCATTGCAGGGAACCAGAATGGAGATCGTTGCCTTGTACTTGTCGATCAGCTCCGCATTTTTCTTGACATCGCTTCTCTTAATATAGCCGGTGCCTTGGCTGTGAATAAGGGAAATGCAACCATCAAAGGGTTCTTTTTCGCCACGAGCCGCAGAGGGGAAACCAAAGGCATCAATGGGCTGCACCCGATCGGTCAGGAAGTGTTCTGAACGGCTCAGAACCTTATGGATGATGGACAGCGATTCATTCGACCGAATGAAGATCTCTCCAAATTCATTGAGGTTGCGCCGCATGGTATGGCGTTCCAGACCGCTGACGTTTGTAACCTCGCAGACCTCCTCCTTATCCCGATCCCACAGGAAATAGCAAATGCCGCCTGCAATATCCACGGTACTGAAGCAGTCTTTGGAGTTTACAAAATCCGTCAGCCTGATCAGATGCGGATCGTTCAGCATCTCATTGCGGAAATCGTTCAGTCCGATGCCGCCAGCATACCAGCGTGCCGGCATAATCATGGAGATATAGTGGGGTTGCATGGTTTTTGCCTGATCCACAAACAGGTTATAAACCGGGCGTGCCTGCTTTGCCGCAACATTGGCTGCGCTGCCGCCGCCTGTATCCTCCTGATACGGCGGATTGCCCACAATGGCATCAAATTTCATGGGTTGTCCCTCCTTTCCCCATGTATCGGTTCGCTGCAGCTTCTTTGCCAGACGCTGCGGGTCGTTTTCCATCCGTTCCAGCAGGTGCGGAATGTAGGTGGTGTTGACCGTCCAATCCTGATAGCCCACCAGCGTCCGCCGGGTGATGCTTTCTGCCATCCGGGTCTTGCACAGAACAAAGATCTGCTGCTCCACGGTCTCCTGCCAGAGAGCCTGTGTCTGCTCCAGCGGCAGCTTGTCCTCCGGGCCGGGCAGCTTCATGGCGTACAGGCTGTATGCCATATACAAGGGATACAAGCCGGATTTGGAGTTCATTTCCAGAATCCGTGCCTCCGGGTTGAGGAAGATGTCCTCGGTGACCTGCCCCTGATCTACCAGACGAGGCTCCTCCAGAACCTCCTGCGAATCGAACTGCTCGTTGAGGAAGCAGTAGCCGCCCACCATGTTGCTCAGATGAAGGTTCACCACCCGCCACGGGGTCAGAACGGTTTCCTTGTCGGGGTTGCGGAAGTGGCTGAAGATCTCGGCAATGCGCTTCACACGCTCGGTGGGCGGCAGCTCGTCCGCAGCCTTTGCCATGCGGCGGATGCGCAGACCCGCCCCGCTGACCACATCCTCGTCGTAGTATTTCAGCAGCTTGCGGAACAGGGGCTTGTCCACGGTTTTGGGCATGAACTCCTGCCAGGATTCCTCATCCACCAGCGTGATGAAGTCTGCCATCTTGATGCTCTCGGTCAAATCCACCTTGACACCGTAAATCAGCAGGGGCAGACGGATGGACACATTCCGCAGCAGCCGGATGACCTTCTCCCGTTCCTTTTTCTGCTCTTGCAGTTTCTTGAGCAGGTCATCATCCTCTTTGGTGCGCTCCCGCTTGGGCTTATTGGAAATCTTGTCTGCCTTTTCGTATTCCTCGCCCGTCAGCCCCTGATGGTTGATGTGGACTTTGGTTTCCTTTTTGGCGGCTTTCTGCTCGCTGAGCTTGTCCGACAGGGTATGGAACAGCTGCACATCGTCCTCGTCCATGACGATGCCGGTGTCCTGCTTGTAGACTGATTCATCGTCAAAGCCGCTCTTGATGGCCTTGTCCACCGTCAGACGCTTGATCTGCCGCATCATTTTGGAGACGCTGTATGCAGTCATCTGGGTGCCGTCCACCGCAATCACCGGGCAGAAGTTCAAAAACTCGCCCAGTGCCACCCGGTTCTGCTCCTCGTTGGTCCGACCCAGCTTGGTAATGCGGTTGACCTCAGAAATCACGTTCAGGGCACGGTCCGGGGCAAAGTCAAAGACATAGCAGCATTCCTTCTGTTTGCCGTCCAGCACCCCTGCCGACTGCACCCGGAAGATGGTCTGCATATAGCCGGACGCAGCCGTGCTTGCCGACCCGGTCAGCATCATCACAGCCGTCCACTCCGGCACCGTCACGCCGGTGGTCAGCTTGCCGCAGGAAATGGTAATGGTATAGCGGTTCGCCTTGATGACCTGTTTTACCAGTGTCAGGGCGTTGTCATAGGGCATTTCGGCATCGCCGTCGCCTGCAACGTTAGCGACTTTATAGGCTCCAAACACAGGGTGGTCTTTCAGCAGCCTGCTCAGGGCACTGGCTTCTTTCACGCCCGGAACCATCCAGAGGGTATGCCGGAACATCTCCCGGTACTCCGGCGTGGAGTAGGGGTAGTTGCTCTCCGGGTTCTCCGAAGAAATCAGGTCCAGAAAGCTGCGCACATCGGCCTCGTGGACAAAATCACCCACCTGTGCGCCAGCCGGCAGAGGACGGAAATCCCGTGCTGGGTCTCCCGTCCACACCCGGAAAAACTCGGTAAAGTTGAACGCCATCTCCAAGGTCTCGTAGCGGTAGGAGGTGGGCAGACTTTTCCCAAGGTTGAAGGTCAGGATGCGAAGTTCCGGCAGGTCTGCATAGGGGTTATGGTCGCCGGGGTGCAGGGTGTCCCACTCCCGCTTGCGCTTTTGCTCCATGACGTAGTCCCATGTGTAGACGTTGTTCTCGTACTTCTGCATCAGGTTGTACGGTGTGCCGGACAGCTGCAGAACCTTGGGAGCCTTGCCGTTCTTTTCCGCTTCCAGCAGAGACTGCACCTTCTGCCCTCGCTGGGTCTGGGTGCCCTCGTGGGCTTCATCGTAAATCACAAGATCCCAGTCCATATCGAAAACGGCGTTATTCTTGTCAAACTTGCCGTCTGCCCGCTGAGAGCCGCGCAGGTCCTGCATGGAGGCAAAGTAAACAAACGCCTTGCCGGAATTCTGGTAGGCTGTCAGGTTTGCATCGTTGCGTGCATCCATTGCCGCATCGTAAACGGACGAATCCGTATCGAAACGGTCTTTTTTCAGGAAAGCACGGTTGTCTCCTTCGCCAAAAATCAGGTCAAAATCGTTGCGCCAGCCATCTTCCACCACTGGGCGGTGGGTGACCACAATCACCTTCTGGTAGCCAGCTTTTTTGATGAGCGCATAGGCCGTGACCGTTTTGCCGAAACGCATCTTGCAGTTCCAGAGCATCGAGTTTTCCTTGCGGAACACCCGCAGCGTCTGATTGACGCAGTCCATCTGCTCATCCCGCAGGGTAATGGCTCTCTTTTTGGGCGCAGCAGGGACAGTCTGCGGCAGAAAGCTGATCTGCCCCTCACTCTTTTCGGCAGCGGTCAGAGCCGTGCGGCCCTCTTTTACCGCCTGAATCGCACGAATGGCAACGGACAGCGGCACCTCAAACCACTCGCTGTCCTGATTGGAATTGGAGAACTTCCGGGCCGAAAAGCCAGAATTGTACAGCACGTTATGGACATCGTCATCATCGAACAATTCCGTATCGGTCGTACCATCCGGGAAGGTGACGGTTCTGCGTGCCAGCTCGGTATATTGCAGGTCGTATTCAACCATCGCCGTCTTGGTATACTGGTCGATGCGGTCACGGGCAGCACAATTCAGCTCCGCACAGTTGGGCGGAAGCTGTTTGTAGCTGTTCACGCTGTCAAAATTTGTCTTTCCGATCTTCCAGTAGCCCTCGTGCTGGGCATCGTGAATCGTAAAGATGTAAATCAACCGATACGACATGGTTGGCTTATACGCTGCCACTTGCTTTTCCTCCTCTCACCATTGAAAGAAAAGTCATTGTCTGGTTGGAACGCCAGTCTTTTATGATGCTGTAAATCCCGTTGTGCGCCCGGATATTTCCGCTTTTGCATCCGGGGCAGAGGTCAATTTGTTCCTCACTGCCGAACCAGCTGATAATTTCAATTTTGTTTTCCTTACAGCTGCCCGGAACCACATACTTTGTGCCGTCCATCTGCCAGAGGTTCCACGCAATGATGTTGGCGATCACCTTCATCTGCCGCAGGTGGGGAAGTTTGCCAAAGCGTTCCCGGTAAACCTCCACGAAGGTCACAAACAGGTTTTCCCGTGCCAGCAGCAGGCTGTCGCCCTGATACTCAAAGCCGTACACACTCTGGAACGCCCGCTTTGTCCATGTGAACCATTCTTCTTCGGTATCCGTGTTTTCACTCACAACACGCAGCTTGCGGTCCAGCAGGCCAATTCGCTGGGAAATGGGAATGGTTTCGCCCGTTACGGTATCGTAGCGGCTTACCAGATAGGGAGCCTCGCCGCAGGAGATTTCCAACCGCTGTGCATCCACATATTTCTGCCATGTGTGCTGACGGTCGTCCGGGAAAGCGATTTTGTCAGCCGTTGCTTTCCACGACATCTCCTTCTGGATGTTGAAAACATCCTTTCTGCCAAACCACTGCTCATCCACCAGATTGTTCTGTGCGTTGCAGATCCAACTGGGGGTAAACACCTCTGCTTTATCACGGGTGCGGTTGGTCTGATGCTCCACTGCTTTTTCCACTCTGGGCTGGATCAGACTGTCCTGTTCGCCTGTAACCAGCTCCGGCAGGATTTCTTTTTTGAAGCTGTATGGTTCGCCCAGTTCGGCGTAATCATCGGTTGCCCAGATGATGTTTTTCTTGGTGGTTTTGTCCTGAAGCAAAATCTCAAGGAGGGTGCGTTCATGGTCCAAAAGTTCCTGCTCCAACAGGTCAATCCCTGCAATGCTGAACATCCGCCGCCCTCCCTTCCATTTATTGATGGTACTATAATAACACACCTTTCGGGGTTTGTGAATGTGTACCATCCACCGTTTTCATCAGGGTACCCCATTTTCCAGTGCCCTGCCGGGAAGAATCCAAAGAGCGGCGGAACGCTCGTTGGCACACGACTTTGCCTGCAAAGTCTAGTGTGTTACACCTTGGTTCCGGCTGACGCGGAAAAGGGGCTGCGAGAGGTTCCGGCAAGCACCTGTTCTGTGGCAGAAGGATGCGCGGATGGGCATGGCAGCTAATGGTTTCTGCCCACCCATCGCAGGCTTTCAGAGGAACCAATGGTGTACGTTCTCCTTCCTGCCGCAGCAGCGTTTCTCCTATAAGGCGCAGGGCAAATGATCAGCGTCTGTGCTTGCCCCGGTTGCCTGCAAATGTCCCCGGTTTCAGCATTGCCGTTTTATAAAGGATCTTCTTTATCAGCTTTCTTTCATCTTCTGTCAGCTTATCGTAGTTGATGCCGATTGCCTTCAATGCCGTTCGGATCTTCTTTTCATCCGCAGACCCTTCAAGTTTCTGTGCATCCTCCAGTTCCTTCATCAAGTTATCGACCATTGCACCATCCGAAGTGGTCTTGTCCTTGCGGTGTTCCGTCTTGATGTTCTTCAGGATAGCCACCAACTCGTCATACAAGACCCGACCAAAGTACTCATCTTCATCGATCTGCCCCAGCTTCAAGGTGCTCATGTATAGATCGTTTTCATCTGCTGCATACTTCTTTTTCAGCATTTGCCGGGTCGCTTCCAGCCCAGCATTGAGGTTTTGAATGTTTGCGCTGACATATCCATCCACATAGATTTCCAGATCGGTCATGAACCGCCGGAAATTCTCATGCACGATCAGTTCGCACAGCAGCCGATGATTGAATCTTCCATTTCTTAATACGTCCACTGCACCATCGCTCAGATGCAAGTCCGAAAGGACTGCATCTGGGCGTTTTTTGTTTTCTGTCACACCCAGCAGGTAATCCGTGGTCACACCATAGAACCCAGCCAGCGTTGTCACCGCATAAATGCTGAGGTCGGTCACATCGTCGCTCTCGTATTTCGACAGCGCCGATTTGGACAGACCCGTCTGTTCTGCCAGCGTTTCCAGCTTCAGATTCCGCTCCACACGCAGGTCTTTGAGCCGTTCTCCCAGTGTCAGCTTGATGTTCATGGTCGCACCTCCGATGTTTTTTGCACAGTATACCACTTCCGGCGGTTCCTGTCCATAAGCGTGGAATTTTGCAGTTTCTGCACCTGTTTTCCGACATTATGGATATACGGCACAGCGGCCATGGAGGTGCTATCCTATAGACAGAAAGAAAACATATTAACTCCCCAGCAGCGAACATATTAAGGGCTTCCCGCGAAAGCCCTCTGAAATATCTTTTATACCAGAACCTTGAGAACAGAATGACCGTCCGAACTGCCCAGACCGCCAAGACCTCCCATCGGGGGAGCGAGCGCCCTGCATAGGGCCGACACAGAGTCCAAAAAGATTTCCTGTCGGGAGGCAGCAAGGGAGACCGGCTTCACCGAAGTTCCCATTTGGGGAACACCGGTGACTTTGAACGTGGCAGGGATCAAAATGATCCGTGCCAGAGCCTTTGACCAAAGGAGAGATTTTGAGCTTATATCAAAAGATCAAGTCCGCCATCACCGTTCGGCAGGTGGGAGAGATGTACGGCATGGAGCCCGACCGCCATGGCATGGTGTGCTGT